>RFIL01000481.1 GCA_003695285.1 Calditrichota bacterium | reverse complement strand
CTCCGATACCCCATCAAAAAAATGATGGGGAGTACCGCCGGGTGATACATTTGGGGTATCCAGCTCCACCCCAGCAGAACCAGTCCCATAATCAACGTATTGACCAGAAAATAGGTTGAAACCCAGCGAGGCCTCTGGTGCAATCGGTACATCCAGATAAGAAGGATGTGAGTGGGCCAGCTCCATAACAAATTCCAGTTTTCCGGGGTTACCTTATGATCGGTAGCAAACCAGAGGAGGAGAATAAGAATCCCCAGTAATCCGATACTCGAATAGAGAAGGGTATCCAAAATTTTTTCCAACTTCCGGACAAATTGAATACCTCGATAATTCCCCAGGGAAAGTAGCAGAGTGAATACCAATAACATCCAAAAAATGATTGATGGATAGGGTAACGCTTTCTGTTTGCGCTCCGGGACATCATACCATAACAGGGTATTCCGTTTAACCACCAGCGGTTTTTTTTCTCCATTAATAACAATGGTGGCTTTGTCAAACGACTCATACAAAAAATCCGGCAGAAACATAGCTTCCCAGGGTGAGGCAATTCGATCCGCTCTGGCACCCAGTCCAAGGTCGATACCAAAATCGCTGAACGGATGATTTTTTAAATACAGGTCCAGATATTGTCGGAAGGTAAGTTTACGAGTGGGATTCAGAAAATATTCCAGAGAGTCACCCAAAACTGTTTTAAAAACATCTCGAATGCGCGTTGCACAATTGTCAAAGAAAAAATCATAGCGATATTTTCGATTTTCCGGGAGGTAATTAATTTCCAGGAAATGATACACATCATTTCTTTGTTTCAGGGTTAGACCCAGAATTTGCTCCACCACCGAGCGTTTCTCCTGGCGATAGACCATATCTGCGTAACCATAGGGATAGGCGGATAATTGATAATCCAGTTGCCCTCTGGCGAATTTTAAATAAAACCAGGGCTCATCAAAACTGAAAGTGCCATAATTATAGACCCGATCCATATGATAAACCGGATCCACAATTCGGATGGCACTATGCCCAAATGTGGAATAAAGCTCATCTCCCGGAGAAATAGTCAGGAGAGAAATTCGAGACTGGGGGGAGAGATTCCGGGGTAATTTTGGAGGTTGTTGCCCCCATCCAGTATGGGGGGGGAGTAACATCATCAGCATGCAACAGATGAACCATCGTACCGGACGCATAAAGAGTATCTTCATTTCGGCTTATTTTCCCAGATTCAGAGTCAGCGTAAGCATCCCGAAAAAATAATGTTCTTCTACATCATCAATGGGGCTCTGACTTCGATCTCCCCCATATAAAGTGTCATCGAACAAATCAGGGAAGGTATAGGTTAAATTACTTACTCCCCCACTCACATCAACTCGCCAGCGAGTGTTCATAAAACCGGTTCCTGCCGTTAACAGTGTGCGACTGGAATTACGATTCTGATAGGCAGAACGAAACTGCACTCCCACCCGAAAAGGAATTTTGTTATGAAAGATATGCTCCACTCCGGTTTTAATGACAAAAGCATCATCAAAATTCAGAGTGGTAAAATTTTCAGATTGAAACTGACTCTCCGTTTTTGACCACCAGAGATAGGTTACATCAATGTTTAGCCGTGCCCTCAGCTCCTGACGTGCCTGATATTCCAGGGCACCTGTCAACTGGAAAGGATATTCCACCCGTTCCATCGTGGTGGTCTGAGATGAGTTACTGGTAACCCGATATTCCATTGAATAGGGTAATTTCAGATGAGAGCCAACCCGCAGATGGGGGTTAAGGTCATAGGTAACCCCCAGATTAAATACCAGTGGGGTATTGTTCAAATAATATTTTTTCAGCTCAGAAACATCATTGGAGGAATTATCGAGGAAAACGATACCACGCTCACTGCTTAAATCTCCTTTCAAAATCCCGAGATGGAAACCCAATCTCAACCCCTCTGTCGGCTGAAGGGCTCCTCCAAGGGCATATCGCAACACTCTTCCCTCATAGCGAATTTTGTTAATTGCAATTAAGGCATCCCCGAAAATATTTTCTCTAACCTGCTCATCATAGCGATAATTTAGATCAAACTCATTAAAAACTCCCACGGCAGCGGCTACAGGAATTCCCCCCAGTTGAGTGCGCAGTTTTACCCCTCCCTGGAAGTAACTAAACCAGTGATCATTAATAGCATAAATCCCTTTTTGGGTGATATCATCGATCCGGTTATAGATGGGGAAAGAGCGACGTTCTTCCAGATTGCGTATATTTTCTGTTACCTGAATCTCCAACACCGATTTTCCCAGCAACAGTGCGGAAGGATTTTCCAGCAGGGCTCCGGGAGTTATATTGGAAATTGAACCGCTACCGGCCATTCCCAGGGTACGTGCATCCTGAAATTGCCAGTATTCTCCCACTGGAAAAGAGGTTTGATTTTGTGCAACTACAGAGGCGCTCCAGCAAAATATCAACAGGTACAAAAAAATCGCTCTCATACATTCTCCTCAATTCGTATCACGCTAATCTCATTGGTAGAAAAAAGATGTTCGTTTATTGCTTTAAACGGAATCTTAAATAAGCTGGTCTCCGTTTAGAGTAACCTTGCCAACTTTTAAGTTATTTAAACAACAGAGTCTTCAAAGAAAACAATATTTCAGTTTACACTGAGCATAAGACCAATTTAATCTGAAGTCTCAATGTTCTCCGTGTTCTTTGCAGTTGAATTTACCGAACAACACGTTACAAGATAACTATCAAAAATAAAAATATTAGACATCTAATTCAAATGTTTGCCCAAATTGGGGAATAACCACCTCCCAGCCGAATCGGGTTTCAATTTTTTCTTTTAAGGCACGGGCTGCCTCGGGTTCCCCATGGACGAGGAAGGTTTT
>RFIL01000480.1 GCA_003695285.1 Calditrichota bacterium | reverse complement strand
TATCAGCCCGGAAGCTATGCAGTTCAATGGGATGGAAGGGATGATACGGGGAATTCGGTAACTACCGGGATGTATTTTTATCGAATGACCACCTCCAGTGGTTTCTCCCAAATCCAGAAAATGCTTCTGCTCCAATAAGTTTTTATGTTGAGGAGGGAATAATCTATCTATTCCCTCCTCAATATTTGGTTTATCCTCAAAATTTACAACATCTTCTACTTTCATCTTTTTTAGAAAATCATTATATTGAAAATGGTTGAAGTTTCTGATTTTCTCTTGGGTTGCATTCATTTGACTTCTCTGTGCCTGCCAGGAGAAACTGAAGTATTGCCTGAAGGGAGTCGCTTAAAACAACAGGGATGTCCAGTCTAAGATTGCTCCCTAAACATCCGAAGATAAAAAATATCCGGCGACGTTAGTTAGGGCACGGAAAATTAGCTGTACATATGTTATCATTTAAAAGAAAATTGAAAGCAGAACTGCTTAATCGGTATCTGAAAAGATATAGCCATTGACCTATTGGAGGTGATTTCTGAGAATGATGCATCCACCCACGATTCGATCTTTTTCATTTTTGTATCTGCTGGTAGCACTCCTTACGATGGATTTGATATTCAGCCAGGATGCCCAGGTGGATGATTTTACTTATTATTTTTATGAGGCGAATCGGTTATATGAGAATGGTCGTTATTTTCAGGCTTTACAATTCTATAAAAAAGCAGCCAATGAAAACTTCTCCTATATGGAGCGCACACCTCAGATTCAATTTAAAATTGCCAACTGTTATTATCAATTAGCGAAATACGATTCTGCACTACAGATTTTTTCTGAGAAATTGGAAAATTACAGCATTCTTCAGGATTATATGGAATGGTTAACCCTGAATGCTTATCTGTTTAAAGGTGATACCAATTCTGTACTCAATCACTTACATGAATTCCCTGAACGATTCCCTAACAGCACATTGAACAAGCAGGTGGACTCTCTTACAGCGGAATTATATTTCCAGCTTGGCAAATGGGATTTAGCAGAAAAGTTTTATAAGAATTATTTACGCTATCCCCGGGTGGATCGAGGTGAAATATACGGGAAGTTATTACGAATTGCTCAATATCGTCAGCATCCCAAAACGGCTAAGAAATTGATTCTTAAACTGCTCAAGTCGTATATCTTTCATCCGGAATCAAAATATGCCTACAAAGTTTATCGTCAGTTAACCAAAAACCGCTTATTAACTGCAAGAGAGTTGAAGATAGTTTTTCGGTATTTAGCCAAAACATCCCAATTTGAGGCACTGGATACCCTGCTGGCAGAGCAACGTCGGCTGGGAGGGGATCGGGAGCAATTGAGGTGGCTTTCCATTCGAAAATTGTATGAGCAGAAACGATATTGGGCAACATATAAGGCCTGTAGAGAACAGCGGGAGTATTTTAAAAAAACCAGATATTGGAGAGAGTTAGATTTACACATTGCTCGGTGTTATCTGCGTTTGGGATTTGTGGACAAATCCATAAAAGCGTATGAGACCTTCCAGAAACGCTATCCCGATGATCCCCTGTCTGCCGAAGTGCTCTGGGTGATCGCCTGGCTCAGCGAAGAACGAGGAGATATGGCGCAGGCACGCCGTTTTTATTTTCAGCTAATAAATCAATACCCACGTTCTGAGTTTGTGGAAGAGGCCCGCTTTCGTACCGGGTTGAATGAATATCGGCAGGGACATTTTCAAACCGCCCGGGAAATCTGGCAGCGCTTTCTGGAAGACACCGATAAAGATATGATGACTGCTCGTCTGAAATACTGGATTGCCAAAGCTTATGAACAGGAGAAAAATTTCTCCCGTTATTTTGCTCTATTAAAAGAGCTATCCGATAAACCGTTCGATAGTTACTATAATTTAAAAGCATTTTTATTAACCCGGAAAAGCACAGAAATCCACCAGTTTGTAGATTCGTTGTTATGGGAGATGCATCAGCAGCAGGTAAACCTTTTGCCCAAATACGTGAAGCAGTTCCGAAAAGCGTTGCTCGTGAAAGACCTCTTGGGTTCTACCTATGCTCGCAGGGAACTTTCACAACTGAAACCCATTGAAGAGGAAACAGGCTGGGAATTCGATTTTGCGATGGGTGAGATTCATGAGCGTTTAGAAAACTATGGTCGTGCTTACCGTCAATTTCGTAAGGTCTATAATCATTATTTTTCAGATAGTGATTGGCAGGAATGGTTATTTATGTTGAACCGTCTGTATCCGTTTTATTTTAATGATATTGTTCTTGATTATGCCCGGCAATGGAATATTACCCCGGCCAGTATCTGGGCGATCATTAAAAAAGAAAGTGCTTTTGAACCGCGGATTATCTCCTATGCGGATGCTTATGGTTTGATGCAGATTATACCGCCAACTGCCCAACGGCTGGCGAAAAGTCTGGGAATGGAGCTGGAGGATGTGCGGGAGTTGTTTAATCCCTCGTTTAATATTTTTCTGGGAAGTTATTATCTGTCGGAATTAATTAAACGCTATGAGGGGAATTTGTATTATGCCCTGGCAGCTTATAATGCCGGGGAGCATCGGGTGGATCGCTGGCGTAAAGTCATTAATACCCAGGATGATGATTTTTTTATGGAGAATATCGAATTCGAACAAACTCGAAAATATGTGCGAACGGCGATGAAGTATTACTGGACGTATCATCTGTTAATTCATCCTCAATCTGTGCCGGAATATATTATCCCCTTTCCGGAAAAGGTGGCCCGGGAGCCGTGGTTTGATGGGGTAAAACTTCGATAACAAAAGTTCTACGTTTTAATGTTGAACAAACATGAATTGAGTGGACAGTTAACTCACCATAAGTAACAGGTTCGGGAGAATCATGGAAAAACGGTTTTTCCCACAGGCTTCATTTCTCTTTTTTATCCTATTACTCCTCATTCAGGTGCTCTGGAGTGGCGATTTACGGCAACCAGGACATCATTTACCCTATCGTGATGCGCTTGCTACTGAAATCGCCTTCTGGAAACTTATCTTCACCCGTTACAGCCAGGATGAGTATGTGATCCATGATTCCGAACATCTGGAAATTATCTATAAAGTAGTTGCCTTTGATAGCAGTGTATCCGAAAGAGTTCGGGAGAAACAATTAAAGAAAATCAAAAAAGAAATTAAAAAGTTGCTACTGGATTTTCATCATCAACGACTTCAACCACAGGATTTAACGCCCTGGGAATTATCCATCTATCATAAATTTTCCCGTATAAAGGAGCATCACAAATTTTTTAAGGCTGCCCGACGAATCCGGGTACAGCAGGGAATCCGAGAAAATTTTCTGGCGGGAGTCAAACGGTCTTTTGCCTATCTTCCTTATCTGGAAAAGGTCTTTCGAGAAGAAGGGTTGCCACATGATCTGATTTATTTACCCCATGTGGAATCCTCCTTTAATCCGGAAGCGGTTTCCCATGTTGGAGCTGTTGGTATGTGGCAATTTATGCGCAGCACGGCCCGCCGGTTTATGAAAGTCAATCGTATCAAAGATGGTCGGTTTGATCCCCTGGAATCCACCCGTGCCGCTGCCCGATTATTAAAACGCAATTATGAGGTTCTCCATGACTGGGCACTGGCGATTACCGCTTACAATCATGGTCTGGCAGGGATGAAACGAGCCCGTCGTCGTTATGGGAATTATTTGAAAATCCGCGATCGGTATTTGCGCCGCAGCTTCGGTTTTGCTTCTAAAAATTTCTATCCGGAATTTCTGGCGGTTGTGGAAATTATGGACAGCCTCAGTTATTATTTCCCCAATATCAAAGGGAACCAACCCTTAGAATTTCAGGAAATTCGGTTGCCCACTCCCATTAAAATGACCACCTTTGCTCATCAGTTCGGTCTTGATCTCAAGGAACTCAAGCGGTTAAATCCTGGCTACCGGATACGGGTCTGGAGAGGGATTTACCGGATACCGGCTGGTTATACCTTGCGGTTACCACCCTATGTCAACGCTGGAGAAAT
>RFIL01000012.1 GCA_003695285.1 Calditrichota bacterium | reverse complement strand
CAAGGAGAAGGTGTTTTACCCGATATTGCCGCTCCGGATGATACCCTTTCCTTTGGAGATGTGCTGCTGGATTCTACCCATGTGGTTGAGGCGTATATATTGAATGTGGGAGGATATCAGTTACGGGTAGATAGTATCGCCCTCACTGGCCAGGATACCGCTTTATTTAGCATTGTTACCTTGCCAGTACTTCCGGTAACCGTTGCCCCCGGAGATTCACTTCCGATACAGCTCTCCTTTACTCCCAATACGCTCGGAAACAAGTTTGCGGAATTGGAAGTGTATAGCGATGATCCCGATGAAGCAACGTTTTTACTTCATCTCACCGGGCGAGGGGTAATCCCTGAATTAGCGCTGGGGGCAGAGACACTGAATTTCGGAGTGGTCCACCTGGGCAGTGATTCCCTGATAAATCTGGATCTGATTAATGTAGGAACTGCCCCGCTCCTGATTACCGATACGCTGGTGGTCGGTGTTCATGCTGGTGAATTTTCAGTTAGACAACTTCCCGCTTTACCAGCAACAATCAATGTTGGAGATACGTTAACGGTTAAGGTTCGATTTCATCCTCTGACAAAGGGAAGAAAAAATGCTATACTGCGTATTTTCAGTAATGACCCTTCAGAGGATATCCCGGAAGTGCTCCTCCTGGGCCGTGCTGTGGGTCATCCTACAATTCAGGAATTACTTATCTCTGATCTCCAGTTAAATACGGATGTCACCATCACCATGAACGTGGTAGCTGACACCACGATTGACATGATTCAACTATGGTATGCGCCCTCGAATAGTTCAGCATTCGAAGGGGTTGTCAACTTGCAACCCCAGGGTGGGGGATTATACACCGGAACCCTTCCTGGCACTGCCGTGACTCCCACAGGACTCTGGATGCAAATTCGAATTCGGGACGCTTATCAAAAAACGTTTATCCAGAATCTTTACCCCCGTGTTAAAATTGCTGGTGGAGAGCTAACCCATCTATTCGCGGAAGCTCAATTAAATCGCTGGCTAATGTTCTCACTCCCGTTTGAACCGGTGGATATTTCTCGCAAAAGCATTAATGCGGTATTAGCAGATTTGGGCCCGGAAGGAGATTTTACCTGGAAGATTTACCGAACAGATTCCAGCGGGGTGAACTCCAATTATTATGGTCTCCAGGAACTAACCACCATGGGAGAGTACGGCCGTTTTGAGCCTGGAAATGCTTTCTGGTTATATCTGAGAAATGATGCGGATGGTACGGTGCCGACCACAGAAATCGCCTTTCCGGAA
This sequence comes from Calditrichota bacterium, assembly GCA_003695285.1. Taxonomy (GTDB): domain Bacteria; phylum Calditrichota; class Calditrichia; order RBG-13-44-9; family J075; genus J075. Next base: position 20,251 of record RFIL01000012.1, on the reverse strand, counting down.
ATGGAAACACTACCTGCGGATTCTTTTCAGTATACACTTCAACCCGGCTGGAATCAGATGGGTAATCCCTATTCTTTTGACCTCAACTGGGATCAACTGAGTTCCCCCGACAAAGATTCTTTGCAGGTATTTCGATGGAGTGGAACCGCATGGGACGAATTACTTCCCAAAGTGGGGTGGACGCCATTGGTAAATGTTAATTTTATCTTATCCCCCTGGGAAGGTGTGGCAATCCGTAATCCTCTGAACCATCCAGTGACGATGACCTTTCATCCCCAGCCTGAAGACACCTCTGGTTTTCAGAAAACGGAGGGTGCTTACAGTTCTTCTACATTATGGCAGGCAGTTATCATCACTGAAAATGATAATTCCTTTGATGTGGGAGTTCTGGGAATGGATGAGACTTCTCAAGAAGGGATAGATATCCTCGACTATCCCCATCCCGGCACCTTATCACGAGACCATCTTACTTTGCACTTCACTTTACCCACGGCAACCGCTGACAATAGAGGCTTTAGCAGCGATTTCCGACCTGTTGATCCGGCCGGGGCAGTATGGAAAATCACTCTAAATGGTCGGGCACCGGAAGCCCGGGTTCGGGTGAAAGTGGTTAAAATGTTACCTCCGAATTTTAACCTCTGGCTCTACGATGCTAAATTCAGAAAAAAATTCCCCATTCAGTCGGAAACTGTTGTGAGAATTAAAGATGTCAGGCCGGGAGAGGAGAATCGTCTGGTGGTCCTGGCTGGTACTTCGGAATTCTTAAATGAAGCTCTGACCAAAATTCAACCCTTAGCTCCATCTGAATTTGAATTATCTCAAAATTTTCCCAATCCCTTCAATCCGGTAACGACTATCCGTTATCAATTAGCAGATGAAGGTGAAGTTCGGTTGACGATATATAATATTCTCGGTGAAAAGGTTTACGAATACTTTTATCCCCATCAGGAAGCTGGATATTACGAAATCAACTGGGAGGGCAGAAGTCAACAAGGTTATCCGGTTGCCAGTGGTATCTATATCTATCGTCTACAGGTAAGAGGAGCTCAATCTCACTATACCAAAGCCAGGAAAATGATGTTACTGCGCTAACTCAGATTGTTAGCGTTGAGATATTGAAAGAGAGCAATGCCCCCCCTCTTAGGGGGCTTTGTAGCCTGTCCTCAGGGTCATGCTACCTGTTCCAGGGCCTCCCGGCTTCGAATTGACATGACAGGACAGGGGGCCAGTCGAACGACACGTTCAGTGGTGCTACCCCACATCCAGAAGTATTCGAATTTATTGAATCCTCTGGTCGCCATGATGATCAGATCAATCCGATTTTCTTCGGCATACTTTATAATTTCCCGATAAGCATGCCCTTCCTCAATTACACGGAGTGTCCAGCGATCATACGACGGATCCTGATATTTCTGGAGAGCTTTGAGGAGACGCTGTTGTAAATCACTGCTCAAATCGAAAAAAGAGCGAACGTTTTCCGGCATCCACATAAATTGAGAAGCATTCGGGTGTTCAAAAACATGTAACAGGTGAAGGTGAGCTTCGAATAGCCTGGCAATTTCCACACTGGTTCGGGTAACTTGCTTTGAATAATCGGAAAAATCCACCGGAACAAGGATATTTTTAACTTCCAGATGGTGCAATTCACGATGGGTAGTAATTACAGGAACCGGAGAAAGACGACTCACCTTTTCTGCTACACTTCCTAATAGAACGTGTTTTAACCCGGTACGCCCGTGGGTTCCCATGACAACTAAATCAAAGGGGTGAGCGTGGAGATATTCCAATATACTATTGGCAGCAGAACGGCCGGATATCACATCATATTCGATTTCCACCGGATGATTGGCCAGTTCATTAAAATGTTCGGATAATAATAAATGCAGTTCCCTCTCTTCTTCTTCCACAATTTCCCGATATTCCTCTTTCAGTTTATCTTTCTCATACCTTTCATGCAGAACGGTATTAACGTGAAGGATGGTCAGGGTAGCGCCGAAGGTTTCTCCCCACAATAAGGCGTATTCCAGGGCTTTATTGGAATACTCACTAAAATCTACCGGAACCAGAATATTTTTGATATTCATGGCAGGCTCCTCCAATATTGGTTATCTATTGATAAATCCCATTTACTCCGGGATTGAATGGTCTCAACACCTAACAAATACCGGTAGATTTCGTTTCTAATAAATATACTTTAAAATCACCTGCTCGATCCATGATTTTTGGCGCTATTGAAGTTTTTTATCTGTTACTATTCCGTATAAACCACCAAGCGATAAAAAAACATTATATCGATAAACAATTCCCGCAACTCATGGTTTTATCCTCGGGAGTTGAATTGCCTTATGGCAATTTTTTGAAGATTCTTCATTTTTATACTCAAGGAGGGTGGAAAAACTCATTTTCATTGATTTCATCAATAAAGAAAGATAACTTTTTATTGATGTTGTCTGATGAGTATAAAACAACATCTTATCAGGGGCTTTAGATAAAGTCTATTGGAGAAAGTGTCTATGAAGGTTGAGAAAAACTCGGATGTTATGCCGCCAATATCCGGTAGTAGTACGCTTTCATCCAAACTGGACAGGCTTGTTCAAACGGGTGAATTGTTTGAGCAGGTGGATAAGGAGACGGTGCGATGTTATGCCTGTGGTCATTATTGTCTCATCAAAAAGGGAAAGAGGGGAATTTGCCAGATACGGTTTAATCACAACGGTGAATTGAAAGTCCCATGGGGGTATGTGGCGGCATTACATAACGATCCAACTGAGAAAAAACCTTTTTATCATGTTTTTCCCGGTTCTTCAACGATGACTTTTGGAATGCTGGGATGTGATCTGCATTGTCCTTACTGCCAGAACTGGGATATCTCACAGGCACTGCGAGATTCTCGTGCCGGTTACACCCCCAAAGAGATTTCTCCGGAACAAATAGTGGCATTAGCAAAACAGTCCCATTCCCGTTGTATTGCCAGTTCCTATAATGAGCCTCTCATTACATCGGAGTGGGCGAAAGCGATTTTTCAATTAGCCAAAAGGGAAGGGTTCACCTGTCTCTATGTATCCAATGGAAATGTAACCCGGGAAGTGCTGGAATACCTGCAACAGCATGTCGATGGATTTAATATTGATTTAAAAACCATGCAGGATAAAAATTATCGCAAATTGGGTGCAGTATTGGAACGGATTCTGGAAGGTATCCGGATGACGTTTCAAATGGGCTTCTGGCTGGAGATTGTGACATTGATAGTGCCGGGGTTCAATGATAGCGAAACTGAAATCCGAGAAATTGCACGTTTCATAAAATCCATCTCCCCGACCATTCCCTGGCACGTAACAGCCTTTCATCCTGATTACAAAATGACATCTCCTCCCCCCACACCTCCCCGAACCATCATCAGGGCGGCGGAAATAGGATATGAGGAAGGGTTGCGATACGTTTACGGGGGCAACCTGCCCGGTGGTGTTCGGCAATTTGAAAATACTTATTGCCCGGGATGTCATAAACCCGTTATCGAACGGGTTGGGTACCGCATTTTACGAAATGTGTTGCATGAAGGTGGATTTTGCCCTTATTGTGAAATGAAAATTGATGGGCTACTGGATTAAACCTGTTCATCCCAGGTTGATGTGATGGATGTATTGTTTACGCGGGTCTGTGTTTGGTAAAATTAAGGGATTTTAAAGCAAAAAAACAGGTAAAGGAGGCATTATGAGTGACGTTAAATACCGTATCGAGAAGGATTCTATGGGTGAAATGAAAGTACCTGAAAATGCCTACTGGGGTGCTCAGACCCAGCGGGCGGTGGAAAATTTCCCCATCAGCGGGTTGCGTTTTCCCCGAGTTTTTATTAAGGCACTGGGCATCATCAAATATGCTGCTGCTGAAGTGAATATGAAACTGGGGTTGTTGGATGAAAAATTAGCCAATGCAATTATGCAGGCGGCTCAGGAAGTAATCGATGGCAAGCTGGATGACCAATTTGTTGTCGATATTTTTCAAACCGGGTCCGGAACATCAACGAATATGAATACTAACGAGGTTATTTCTAACCGAGCCAATGAAATTTTAGGTGGAAAAATCGGGGATCGAAAACCGGTCCATCCCAATGATCATGTCAATCGTGGGCAATCCAGTAATGACGTTATTCCCACAGCCATGCATATCTCAGCCATGGTGAATATTGAAGAAAAACTATTGCCGGCGCTCAAAAAACTTCACCAAACCCTGGTGGCAAAAAGTAAGGAATTTGATAAGATTGTGAAAATTGGGCGCACCCATCTTCAGGATGCCACTCCCATACGGTTAGGGCAGGAGTTCAGTGGCTATGCAAGTATGGTAGAGCATGGGATTCGACGCATTGAAGGGGCGAAGAAACACCTCTCCGAGTTGGCCATCGGCGGAACGGCAGTGGGAACCGGTATTAATACCCACCATGAATTTGGAAAACGAATGGCTGAGAAGATCTCCCAGATGACCGGTATCAGTTTTCGGGAAGCAGAAAACCATTTTGAAGCGCAGGCAGCGAAAGATGCGTATGTGGAAGCCAGTGGTGCTATCCGGACGGTCGCAGTAAGCTTGATGAAAATAGCAAATGATATTCGCTGGTTAGGATCGGGACCCCGTTGCGGTATCGGAGAGCTCCTTCTACCGGAGGTTCAGCCCGGTTCTTCCATTATGCCCGGGAAAGTCAACCCGGTGATGGCAGAAGCCCTGATCATGGTCTGTGCTCAGGTTATCGGGAATGATGCCACCATTGCTGTTGGCGGCATGAATGGGAATTTTGAGTTAAATGTCATGATGCCGGTGATGGCCCGGAATATGCTGGAAGCTATCACTTTTCTTGCCAATGCGGTAGAGGTGTTTAATGACAAATGTGTGCAGGGATTGCGAGCGAATGAAAAACGGATTAACGACATGATTGAACAGAGTCTGGCCATGTGTACCGCCCTGGCTCCGGAAATTGGATATGATGCGGCGGCCCAGATCGCGAAAGAAGCCTACAAAACCGGTCGAACGGTTCGAGAAATTGCTCGTGAGAAGAAGGTTTTGCCTGAGGATAAATTGGAGAAAGTTCTGGATCCCTGGTCAATGACTGAACCCATTTAGTAAGAGAGACATATTTTTTCACTTACAGGTGCGGTGATTTGTTCATCGCACCTTTTTTAATGCTGGAAAGGGTGGAAAATAAACCGGCAGGCAGGTAGTCCGCTCGGAGGTCCTCATCCGCTAAGGGCCTCACAGGTGAACGGCACCTGCCTGCCATTTTTTAATTCGGGTCTATATTTCTATCTCCATTCCCTCTCGGGCGGCACTACATTTTATCGGGTAATCAGCTTGTCTTAAACGTTCCTGGCTAAGCTGTTCAATTTTATCCACTGTCTCATCATCATGATCTGGATCGTGGTGAAATAATATCAACTCTTTAACCTTGCCCTTTACGGCCAGATCTACTGCATAGGTATATGGTGAATGACCCCACCGGATTCTTTTCTTATACTCATCCGGAAAATACTGAGCATCGTGAATCAAAACATCAGCATTCGCTAAAAATTCAATCAACTCTTTCTCTTTGTCTTCCACAAAGGTTTCGAAACGTGATTCTAAACTTTCTTCTCGATGTTTCGGTAATCGATGAACAATTTGATTCTGTAAAAAAGGTTCATTATCACTGAGGTATACGATGGATTTATGGTCATATTGGAATCGAAACCCCAGAGTGTATCCGGGATGATTGAGATACTTTGTTTGAACATTGACCCCATTGAGGTTAAAATTTTCTTCAGCGATGGTACGAAATTCGATCTCTGAGCGCATATCTTCAATAGCAACCGGAAAGTAGATTGGATTCATTTGAATAGAAATGATTTGATCTAAAGGAACATTGGGCTCGTCGCATCCAAAAATGATAAATTTGTTTCCGGGTTCAAAGGCCGGTTTAAAAAAGGGCAATCCCTGAATGTGGTCCCAGTGAAAATGGCTCAAAAAAATATAAGCCTCTACGGGTTGTTGAATGCTCAGCAATTCTTTTCCTAATTCCCGGATACCAGATCCTGCGTCTATAATAAAACGAGGAGTATCCGGAAAGGTAATCTCCACACAAGCGGTGTTGCCGCCATAGCGAAGAGTTCGAGGTCCCGGCGTCGGTATTGATCCTCGAACTCCCCAAAATTTAATTATGACAGGGTTCATTTTGATATGTTGTCGAAGGAAGCAACTCTTTAATCTTGGAAATCAAGCGATTGGCACGAGTTGGCTTAACAAAAAACGCATCTGCTCCGAATTGAATGGCTTTCCGCCGATCTGAATCATACATCTTTCCGGAATAGATGATCACCTTTGTTTTGTAGGTATCTTTGGAAGTCTTAATCTGTCTGCATAATCTCAGTCCATCTAATTCAGGCATCATTAAATCCAGAATCACAACAGATGGCTGGTCACTTTGTATTTTTTCCAACGCTTTGGAACTATCCGTTAAGAATTGTGCTTTAAAGCCATACTCTTCAATCAAGAGCTTTGTCAAATTAGCTTGTTCCTGGTTGTCATCAACGATCAAGACATCATACTTGGAACGAAGTGCACGATTCAAACGCTTTCGAATATTTTCTTTGACATCCATGTTCATGGCATAGCTCCCTCTTGCATAATATTCCTCATGACTACCTCTCCTTCTCCCGGGATACCAAAAAAATTTCTCCCAACCTTTACCCTAAAAATATGTGTTTCCTCCAGCGAAAAATGTGATTCAGTAAATGGATTTAGAAATGAGAAATAAAATAGTATTTTTGGCCCCCGGTTGTTTATTTGACCCCTCTCTAAAATCGGACGAGCAAAATAAGACATTACCCAATAAAACAATTGACAGGTGTCACAGGTCTATGAGACCTTCTTTATAAAAATTCATTTCTATGAAGGAAGCATTTTAGAGAATAGAAAGAAATATTTGAAAAGTAGGGGAGAGGTGGTTTGAATCTATGAGCTATTTCGCTCTCTTTCGTATCAAGTAAAAAAGGAATACCGAACCACTGAATAAAAATAGATTATATAAGAGCTTTAAGGGGGTGATATTACTTTCACCTTCAGTGGAAAAGCAACCGCAATGAATATCTAATCCTCTGAGATAAGCCTGGGAAACGGCTATCAAAAAGATGGTCATTAACAGCATATTCGTTAATGCAGATGCCTCCAGCCATATCCCTACTATCAGCAATAAACCTGTAAGGAGTTCCAGATATGGTAACCACACTGCGATTAAACGTGACAGGTATGGTCCCACCAATTGATAATTTTCAACCGTGGTTGCAAATTGGTGGGGATGGATTATTTTGTCAATCGAAGCATAAATCAGAGTAACCCCAAAAATTAACCGTAATATCCATTCTAAATAATAGAGGGAAGAGCGTTTCATCTATTCCTCCCCTGTCTCTACCGGAAGTCCGTATTCAATCCATTTTGAAAAGCCTTCAACCAAGTAATAAACCTTATTCAGACCTCTGGTGGAAAGTTCTCGAGATAACTGTTCACCTTCAACGCAACCGGGGTCGAAACAATAAACAATATACATGTGATTTGGCTCTAAAGAATTCAACAGAGTGGGGTTTTTGAAGTATTCGGTCAGAGGGATGGAAATAGCCCCTGGGACATGATCGATGGCGTATTCATCTTTACTACGAACGTCAATAAAGGTGACATCAGGGGCGTTTAACAGAGTAGCAGCAGAGTCCACGGAAATGATCTGATAGGTCGCTCCACCGGTCTCTGTCTTTGGCAGGATAAAGCGATAATGAATACCCTCTGGCAGAAGTTGGTTTCCGAGGAGTCCTAAAAGAAAAGTAGCTCCCCATAAAATGAGGAGCTGCTTGATAATTTGTATAGTCTTCGTCACGGGTGTTTTCTATTTCCAGTTGTTAGCTTTTTTTCTGTTGAACAAAAATAAAAACCGGTATTGTAAACTGTTTTTGAGTTGGGTGATCGGTTTCAATTTTGATGGTATTATTCAAACGGCCGGGTTGTGCAGGATTGAGTTCTACCCTGATCAACTGAGATTTTCCCGGGGGAATGGTCGCAGTTGTTGGAATAATCTTGAGATAAGGGCTTTTAGTATAGATTTTAGTGATGTTCACCGGTTTTTTGGAGGTGTTTTCAATTTCCAGAAATTGAGTGAAGGTGGTATCTGGATTAAAAGGAACCGATTGAAAATTTAGAAACCGGGGAGCAACCTTTACCTCTGTTAAAACGTTCGCCTGGATGATGATTAATTCACTCTTAGGTTCCACGTTTTTGAACGTAATTTTGATAGATTTTCTGATGATACCTTGAAAACTTTTGGTATTTATTTTAAAGGGGATAACCGCAGTATCACCACTGGCGTAATTCATCTTACCCGGTGGAACAGTTGTACAGCCACAACTGGGCTTTATTTTTTCTATCTCCACAACTCCATCACCAGTATTGACAAATTTGATTTCCCCTTCTATTACATTTCCCTGTAATACTTCTCCCATATCCAGTACCTTGGGATGAAGGAATTGAATTTGTTGGGCAAGGAGAGAGGAAGAGAATCCCCAAAATGTGATCATGACTAACAGTAGATATCTCATAGCGACTCCTCATATTTTTGGATTTCAACCAATAAATTCGCAAAATCCTCTGGCAGCGGGCTTTCAAACTCCATCCAACGACCAAGCGCCGGGTGGATGAAGCCCAGATAGTACGCATGTAAAGCCTGTCTTTGAATAAGGTTAAGCCAATATAGTGCAATTTTTCGTTCCGATAAAGAGGAAAGACGATTTAATTGTTTTTTTCGTCCGGAATATTCGGGATCTCCGAATACTGGATGATGAAAATGTTTAAAGTGGACGCGTATCTGGTGAGTGCGGCCTGTGAACAATTGAACTTTTACTAATGTTAGAAATGAAAATTGTTGTAAAACTTGATACCGTGTCACTGCAGGTTTTCCCTGTTGTGCTACCACAAATTTCTTGCGGTCGGATTTACTCCGGTTAATAAAAGTATCCAGGATACCCTCAGAGGGTTCCACTTTGCCCCACACCAGGGCTTGATAAAACCGTTGTACAGCTTTATTGGCAAATTGTTCCTGCAATGCCAGATGTGTGGCATCATCCTTGGCCACAACAATCACCCCAGAAGTGTTTTTATCCAAACGATGAACGATTCCCGGTCGGGTAGGACTCCCAATGGAAGACAGTTTGTCACAGTGGGCGAGAAGGGCATTAACCAGCGTACCTTCTTTGACACCAGCTCCGGGGTGAACAACCATTGACGCTGGTTTATCCACCACAATCAAATGAGGATCCTCATACAATATCTTTAAGGGGATATTTTCCGGGGTGAGTTCTGAAGGCGGTTTTTCCGGGATGGTGATTTCAATATGATCACCGGGTACCGGATGATATGAGGGCTTCACAGGTTTACCATTGACAGTCACCAGCCCCTTTTGGATTAGTTTTTGAATGGATGACCGGGAAAGATCCGGAAAATGTGAGGAGATAAACCTATCTATGCGGGTATCTGAAATGATGGTGTCAATTTTAATTTCAGATTTCTTCGCGGGTTGCATTATCTAAAACAGGTTCGGATGAGGGGATGATAAATGTTGTTATTAAAATAAGAATCATACCAAGGGTAACCGCCATATCGGCAATATTAAACACCGGCCATCGTTCCAGGGTATAGGAAGGGAACTGCCAGAAGAGTAGCCCCCCTCCGGAAAAGTGGATATCGAAAAATTCAAAATCCAGAAAATCAATGACCTTACCATGCAGCAAGCGATCCCAGAGATTACCGGCAGCGCCACCCAGGATGATTGCAAAAGAAATTCGAAATAATTTTTGATGATAAAATCGGTAGAAATAATAGATGATGATAGCAACAGCCAGAAAAGAAATGAGGTTGAAAAGAACTTTGTTCTCAATATCAATACCAAAGGCCATCCCTCGATTTTCCACATAGGTAAGCCGGAAGAAATCTCCGACTACCGGTATGGAGCGGAATGGCCTCAGGTAGTGTAAAGCTAAAAACTTACTGAATTGATCAACAACAAAGATTCCCAGAATTATCAGTAGAGACGAAAAGATATGTTTCTCTTTTAGCTGCCCGACATGCAAGGGCTATCCTTTCTTTTTCGCTTCTGCTAATTTACAGGGAACACAGATTCGAGTGGTTGGGACAATCTCCAATCGTTTCTCATCGATTTCTTCACCACATACTCTACAGATGCCGTATTCATTAAGTTCAATGCGCTGAAGAGCATCTTCGATTTGTTGCAAATATTTTTTCTCCCGGGAAAGGAACAAAAATGCTTTTTCACGTTCCATCGCGTCGGTTCCCTGATCAGCCATGTGATAAGCATACCCTGAATGGTCACCGTAGCTGTCTTTATAATTCGATTCCAACGCAACTTCCCGCAATTGTTCAATTCGTTCTAGCACTTCCTGTCTTTTCTCCAACAACATATCCTTAAAATGCTGTAATTTTTTGGCATCCATAGTCAGCCCTCTATCATCGTTTAGTTAACGTTCAGTGACAACTGCTAACCGTTCCTCCCAATCTATGCTCAATCTTGCTCTACCTGTTAGCTCGTTTCCGGTGGATTTGGAAGAGCAAAATTTAACAAGAAATTTTGTGAATCCAAATGAAAAACACGTCCTTTTTATTTTGTTTTAATTACCTGTTACGATCCATCATCTAACATCGGAGCGTCTTAAAAATTATTTACCTTCAAATTTCTCAATAGCTACCAATAATGTCTCAGAGTCAATCTTAATCTCAGTTGCATTCTGTGGATTTGGTAGATTGTTTTTAATATCCACGGCCAGGGTTTCATGTTTGATATAATCCATCATTGCCTGAGCGGCCCGGTCAATTTTCTCCGGGGCCTGGTAATAGACAACGATTCTATCCATCACCTCCAGACGAGAATCTTTTCTCAAATTTTGAATCCGGTTAACAAATTCACGAGCAATCCCTTCCATTTCCAATTCAGGAGTAAGGGTAGTATCCAGCGCAATAACAACGTTTCCTTCCTTGAGCACCGCATAGCTTCCTTTTTGCTCCTCGATAATTTCTACGTCCTCCGGATGAATGGTGATGGTTTCACCATTTACAGAAATAGCCAGTGATCCGCTTTCTTCCAGCGCAGCAATCTCTTTTTCTCCCAATTCCTGAATTTGAGCTGCCAGGGGTTTCATTAATTTACCAGCTCGGGGACCCAATTGCTTATAATTGGGTTTGACGTGCCGTATCAGCAGTTGAGATTCGTCGGCAATAGTGGTAATTTCTTTTACATTAATTTCTTCTTTTATGATATCCGCCATCTGCATGGTGGCGTTACGAACAGACTCTGAAGGCGTTGAAACCAGCAGCCTGGACAGTGGTTGACGCACCTTAATCCTCTTTTCATTGCGCAAAGCACGTGCCATTCGCACAATCTTCTGAGCAGTTGCCATCCGCTCTTCCAATTCCAAATTTTGATGATGTTTCATCTCGTCAGTTAGTTCAGGAAAATCACAGAGATGAACACTCAACGGCATATCAGCAGTCCGCAGATTTTGATAGAGCACTTCCGAGACGAATGGGATGAAAGGTGCGCATAATTTACTCACAGTGAGCAATACTTCATAAAGGGTATGATAGGCTGCTGATTTATCCAGGCTATCCCCACTCTTCCAGAAGCGACGACGGTTGCGACGCACGTACCAGTTCGATACATCATCCAGCACAAATTCGGCAATGGGACGTGCTGCCTGTGTAATATCATAATGCTCCAAACGGTCTTTTACCAGTCCCACCAGTGAGTATAATCGGGATAAAATCCAGCGATCAATCTCCGGTCGCTGTTCAAAAGGAACCGGAGAGGAGGTGGGATCAAATTGGTCGATATTGGCATACAAAGCGAAAAAACTATAGGTGTTCAACAATGTGTCAAAAAATTTCCGGTAAACTTCCTCGATACCTTTAGTATCGAATCGTTTGGGTATCCAGGGATTGTTCACGGTCATCAAATACCAGCGCAGGGGATCGACCCCATATCGGTCAATGACCTCAAAAGGATACACCACGTTACCCTTTGATTTGCTCATTTTTTGACCGTATTTATCCAGAATCAAATCATTAACGATGATGTTTTTAAACGCCACCTTCCCGAACAACACAGTGGCGATATTGTGCAGGGTATAAAACCACCCGCGAGTTTGGTCTACCCCTTCGGCAATAAAGTCAGCCGGGAAGCTTTTTTTGAACAATTCCTGATTTTCAAAGGGATAATGAAACTGAGCAAAGGGCATCGCGCCGGAGTCGAACCAGACATCGATGATTTCCGGGGTCCGCCGATAAACCTTGCCATTTTTTTCAAAAACAACCCGATCCACAAATGGACGGTGGAGGTCTAATTCAACATCAACCTCCTTCAACGGTACCCGACGGCCATCAGGATGTTCATATAAGCCTTCCATCAATTCTTCAATTGAGCCAATGGCAAACATATCTTCTCCATCTTCACTCACCCAGATGGGTAACGGAGTCCCCCAGTATCGATCTCGAGAAAGGGACCATTCCTTCACTTCTTCCAGCCAATTTCCAAAACGACCACTACCAATCTCCGGTGGTTGCCAGTTGATGGTTTTATTGAGTTCAACCATCTCTTGCTTATAGGCGGGAGAATTGATGAACCATGATTCTCGGGCATAATAGATGACCGGATTATCAGTTCGCCAGCAATGGGGGTAGCTGTGTTTATAGTCATGGGTGGCTCGATAGACTTTATTCATTTTTTTCAAGGCAATGATGACGTCCTTATCTACCCCTTCTTCGGTATGTCCATCAGCATAGGTAAAGGTTTTCACAGGTCTGCCGGAGAATTCACCAACGCTGTCATTGAACCTTCCTCCGGGTGTGACCGGTTGCAGAACCGGGAGGTTAAATTTTTTCGACATATCATAGTCATCCTGCCCGAATGCAGGTGCCATGTGGACGATTCCTGACCCCTCCTCTGTAGAGACAAAATCACCGGGCAAAAGAGTCAGCGCATTTGGGTACTTTTCTCGATCAATGGGAAGGAAATCAAAAATTTGTTCATACTGAGTTCCGACAATATCCTTCCCTTTGAAGGTTTCCAGTATTTCCACCTCTCCATCCAGAACTTCAAGGCGGGCTTTTGCCAATACCAGTTTCAATGTTTCCTTTTTCTCATTTTTGCCTTCTTTAATCGTTCTTGTATTTTTTACTAAAACGTAATCAATCTCTTCACCAACTGCGGCTGCGACATTGGAGATCAATGTCCAGGGTGTAGTGGTCCAGATCAGGAGTTCTGCATCTTCCAACGACGGTTTGGGAGAAGAAACTACCTTCACCTTGATGAACAAATTGGGGTCCACCACCTCTTTATAGCCCAGTGAGAGCTCATGAGAACTGAGCGGGGTTTCAATAGTGGGCGATTGAGGAACAATTTTGAAATCTTTGTAGATTAATCCTTTATCGAAAATTTGCTTGATAGCCCACCAGACCGATTCAATATACTCGTTTTTATAGGTGATATAGGCATTGTCAAGGTCCAGCCAGAATCCCATCCGATTCGTAAGTTTGCGCCAGCCACCTTCCATTTCAATGTGTTTGTTCACCAGTTCTTTACAGGTCTGGTTAAATTTTTCTATTCCAAATTTTTCAATTTCATTTTTCTGAGTGAGTCCTAATTCTTTCTCGACCGCAATTTCCACCGGTAAACCATGGGTATCCCATCCGGCTTTTCTGGGAACGTAATAACCGCACATGGTCTTGTAGCGGAGGATAATGTCTTTGATTGTCCGGCTCAACACGTGGTGAATTCCCGGTTTTCCATTGGCAGTGGGAGGACCTTCATAAAAGATAAACCAGGGAGCTTCTTTGCGCAGTTCTACTGTTTTTTCAAATACCTTCTCCTTTTCCCAGAAATTCAGGATATCTTCCTCTAATTGACTAACCGGTGTTTTTTGACCTAATTCTCTAAACATTTTCAAATGCCCTTACTTCAGTATGTTGAATGTTGATTAACCTTTAATTTTGTTTATTATCCAGATAATAATCCAGATCACCAAATTTAATATGATGAGGGTGGTGATTGGAAAGTAAAATGTAAAATTTTTTTTCCGAATGATAATATCCCCTGGTAATTTTCCAATAGATGGAAGTTTTTCGAAAAAGAGAAAAACAAATCCCAGAGCGACAATGAACAATCCCACCCCAATTAAAAATTTTCCCAGTGAGCTAAATGGAAGTTGTTCCATAACGACAATATTTGTTTACAGTCGCTCGATAAGACGTTTCATCAGAATTGTTAATTTAGGTTGTGCTTTATTAGCAGTGGCGATGATATCGGCTACATTCACTGGTTCCAGAGCATCCGGAAAGCATTCATCAGTAATAACGGAAATGCCACATACTTCCATATTCATATGACGGGCAACAATCACCTCAGGAACGGTAGACATGCCCACGACATCTGCCCCAATGGTACGTAAAAATCGATATTCGGCTCGTGTTTCAAGATTCGGACCCGGTACTGCTACATAAACCCCACGTTGTACTTTAATCTTTTCCTCCAGGGCAATTTCCTCCACCATCTCGATTAACCGATGGGAATAAGGTTCCGACATATCCGGAAATCGGGGACCCAATTCTTCATCGTTCACTCCGATTAATGGATTGTCCCCCAGCAGGTTTATGTGATCTTCCATGATCATCAAATCTCCCTTGCGATACAGAGGGTTCATTCCTCCACAGGCGTTGGAAATGAGCAGGGTGTTCACCCCTAAAAATTTCATCACCCGGATGGGAAAGGTGATTTGCTTCATCGAATAGCCTTCATAATAGTGAAACCGTCCCTGCATAGCGACAACTTCTTTACCTGAGATGGTTCCAAATATCAATTTTCCAGCATGAGATTCAACAGTCGATACCGGGAAATGTGGGATATCTTGATAAGAAAGGGCTACTTCCTGTTCAATCTCCTTCACCAGATCTCCCAACCCTGTTCCCAGGACGACTCCCACTCCCGGTTTCATCTGAGTATGTTGACGAATATAAGCAACCGCTTCCTCGATTTTTTCCCGTACATTTTCCATCTTCACCTTCTCCAATGCTTAATTATCTGAGTCCGTTTGTGTTTCTTGCTTCTTTTTGTTCTTTAACTTCTCCAAGAGTCGTTGTTTCTCTTGTCTTAATTGTTCCAATTTTTTCTGCTCTTCCATCTTTTTGGCTTCCAATTCTGTCTCACGATAGCGCACTGCCCGTACGGTCTCAACGGCAATTTGATGATCTCGTTTCACTCCCTTTGCCCCCAGATATATACTCCCAACGACCATTCCCAATCCGCCAACAAACAACGGGGGAGGGTTATCATTGGCTAACCAGATAGGAATTCCCACCGCCAGACCCGCTAATCCACCGATGACCGCTCCTCCAATGGCATGTCCCCAGGTATTTCGGTTGGTCTTATATTTGGCGATCTCCGCTTCACTAATGGGATATCCTTTATAATCAAAATAGGTCTTGAGCGGTTCTACCCGACGAATTTGTTGATAGGGGAGAGCATATGATTGATGATCTTGACTGCTGACCAGTGTTATCTGGTCTCCGGTGTTCTCCAGTACAATCCCCTCATACACTTTTCCGTCATTGGTAAAAATTTTAATTGATTGTTCCTGTTTTACCTTATCTATGGTAATATATCTGCTACTTGTGCACTCACTGAAGAAAAGTACCAACACCACCACCCCGACAACTCTCAATAAAGACATAAAACCTCCTTATTTATCCTGCTCTTTTTTATTGATATTTTTAATCAGGTCATCAATTTGAATACCTTTTTTGAAGAACTCATTGATATCTTCGTCCTCAATGGATGAGGCTTTATTTTTATCTTTCCCTTCTGTTGGCGCATTGGTATCGTGTTCAGATTCAGGTCCACTATCATCTTTGGGGGGTGTAGGGCCACTCTGCTCACTCTTTTCAACAACCTCATCCGGCACTTCTCGTTCAATGACCAGATAATTCTCAGAATCCTGAGCTGACTTTTCCTGTCCGGAGGATGTCTGAGTGAGAGATTTTCCTTTTTGAACTACCTTTCTCAACTCCTCGGGAATGACGTCATCGATTTCCATTACTGAAAGCAACTCAATCTGGGATATAAGAATATGTCTGAGGCGATTGATGAAGGATTCTTTCTGTGACTTCAACCAGTTGACTTCTTCTCGAATTTGTTGAGCCTGTTTTCGAGCCTTCTCCAGAATTTCCAGAGCTTTTAGCTCGGCTTCTTTAATAATCAGATCCGCCTGACGTCGACTGCTTTCTTCAGACTGCTTTTTCACTTCCTGAACATTCAACAGGGTTTCACGCAAATTTCGTTCATTTTCCTGATAGTCATGGAGCTTGGTTTCCAATTCGATCACTCTCCGATTGAGCGCATTGTTTTCATCCAATAACTGTTCATATTGCTCGGCAACCATTTCCAGGAAAGTTTGTACTTCAACCGGATCGAATCCACGCATTGCTTTGCGGAATTCCTGTTTCCGGATCTCCAATGGTGTAAGTTTCAAGATTGCACCCCTCGTAAGTTAAGTTCTTGAAAGATTAATTATACATCAACACCCCTGCTGTATTCGAGGCGTTTATTTTATTTCAGCATACTCTCTGGGTCCGAAAATCGCCGTTCCAATCCGCACCATCGTGGACCCTTCTTCAATGGCAATTTCGAAATCGGAAGACATCCCCATGGATAAAATTTTAATATCGGCATTCTTTAATGGCAGATTTTGAGCTTCGTCAAAAAGTGATTTTAGTAATTTAAAACAGGGGCGTACTCTTTCCAGATCCTCACTATAGAGCGCAACAGTCATAAACCCCTGGACAGAGAGCGCGGGAAGGCGATCAATTGCCTGTAATAAGGTGAGGGTTTCCTGCGGTTCACAACCATATTTGGATGATTCACCGCTGGTATTTACCTCAATCAACACAGGCATTTTTTTCCCGGAATTGACACATCTCTGGTTTATTTCTTCCGCTAAAGCGAGTGAATCCACCGATTGAATCATATCAAAGAGTTTGATAGCATACTTTACCTTGTTCCGTTGCAGGTGCCCAACAAAATGTCGGGTTACATTGTCCTGGATCTTAGGAAGCTTCTCACGAGCCTCCTGAATTCGATTTTCTCCGATATGCTGGATTCCCAGCTGAATCGCTTCGTTGATGCGTTCTACTGGAATGGTCTTAGTAACGGCAACCAGGGTAATTTCCTGTGGAGATCTTCCACACCGTTCGGCAGCCCTGGCAATTCGATTTTTTACCTCAGTAATGTTTTTCTTCAGATCAACCATGTACCACCTATTTTGATTCAGATTGTGGCGGTTGAAAGCCGAAACTGCGTCCTTGATTGCTACCCTGGGTTAGCTTAATTTCACCGTGCTGAGCCTCATATTTTTGTATGTTTTCTTCCAGTGCCTTTAAAAACGATTTGGCATGTTGAGGCGTCATAATGATACGTGAATACACTTTCGCCTTGGGAATCCCGGGCACGATTCGAGTAAAATCAATGACAAATTCTGCCGGTGAATGAGTGATGATGGCCAGGTTTGAATAGGTACCTTCAGCCTGTTCCGGAGGTAGTTCTATATTGATCTGTTGTTGTCCGACCGAACTTCCTGGAGGTTGATTTTTGTTCATATATCCGCCTTTTTTATTGTGATAGTTGCGACGACTAACTAAATTAGTTTTACTGATTTGACAAGTAAAAAATATACGTTGATTCATATATGATTGCAAGTAATGGATAGATTCCAGAAGATAAATCAGCGTTTTCAGGAGTTTTATTGTTTGCGTTGATAACAGGGGCAATGTAACCTTCATTTTTAAACATAAAGAGAGTTTGATAGATGCCAAATATCCCGGAACATATCATTGACAGAATCCGCGATTCTGTGGATATTGTTGAGTTGATCGGTCGCTATGTATCATTGAAAAAGAGCGGGCAAAATTACTTTGGGTTGTGCCCTTTTCATCAAGAGAAGACCCCATCATTTTCTGTAAATCCAGCACGCCAGATCTTTCATTGTTTTGGATGTGGAGAGGGGGGGAATGCCATCACCTTCCTGATGAAATATGAAAAAATCGGATTTGTGGATGCTGTTAAGCGGCTGGCAGATGAAGTGGGGATAGAGATACCGGTTTCCCAGCAGGTGAAACGTCAGCAAAGTGAAAATGAAACGTTATATCATGCCAATAACATTGCCTGTACTTATTTTCAACAACAATTACAAAAAGCACCGGATTCCGTGCTCAACTATTTGCAGGAAAGAAACATTACCGCGGAAACTGTTAAGGAATTTCGGCTGGGATATGCTCCCCCGGGTTGGGATGGATTAATCCAGTACATTCGTCGTTTTGGGTATTCTTTAAAGCCGTACCAGAAGTTGGGATTAATCATTGAAAACGAAAAAAAGACCAGCTTTTATGACCGCTTTCGGAACCGGTTGATGTTTCCTATAATGAATCAATCTGGCAAGATAGCTGGTTTTGGTGGCCGTGCCCTCGGTGATGAACCCAATACACCCAAGTATATTAATTCACCTGAGTCCCCCATCTATCGAAAAAGCCACATCCTCTTCGGGCTAAATTTGACCTATCCTGCCATACGGGCTGAGGATCGTATCATCCTCGTTGAAGGATATATGGACGCCATTCAATTATATCAAAACGGCATCCGCAATGTGGTGGCAACCAGTGGAACTGCTTTAACGGAATCTCATGCTCAGTTAATTCGACGTTATACCAATAATGTGATATTATGTTACGATGCGGATAATGCCGGGATACAGGCGGCTGTTCGTGGAGGTGAAATCCTGTTTCAAAATCTTTTAGAAGTAAAAGTGGTGCTTCTCCCTTCCGGATCTGATCCGGATAGCTATGTAAAGGAAAACGGGAAAGAGGCTTTTTTAACACTCCTGAAGGAGGGGCAAGATTACCTCACGTTTCGAATCCAGCAGCTGGCCAAACAATACAATTTGCAAAGTGCTGCAGAACGAAGCAGGGCTGTGGAGGAAATGGTTACTTTATTAACCCCGGTTAAAGATGATATTCGACTGGATTTTTATCTTGAGAAAACTGCTGAACAGATGCATGTTCCTTCAACTCTTTTGCTGAATGAGATACGAAAGCGCCGTCGAAGTGAGAAAGAACGGGTCAACAAAAAATTGGCTTCCAAAACGGCATCCGAAGGGGGTACCCCCGGGCCTTCTCTCACATTTACCGGAGCAGTAGGGGCAGAAAAGGATTTGATTCTCCTCTTAATCAATTTTTTTGAGGAAATTCAGGAATATGTTTATAGCCATGTGGAAGCGGATGACTTTCAGAATCCCGAATTCAGGCATCTTTTTTTGTTGATACAGGAAAAAGGAAAATCTAACCCTTCTTCTCTACTTCATATTGTTCTGGAAGATGTGGAAAACGATGCGTTAAGATCGTTGTTGATTCGAGAAGTGGATGTGGTGAATCGAGATTTCAAAAAACCGGATGTTCATTTAAAGGGATGTATCAAACGATTAAAGATGGCTCGGTTGCAATCCCAAATTGATGTAACTCGTCGCAAATTAGAAGGCATCGCTCCAGATGATCCTCAATACCTCACCCTGCTCCAGTCCCTACAAGAGACCATCCAGGAATTGAAGAAATGGCAGGATGTTCAGGTGTAGCACTGGAAAATATCTCCTGATGTGAGGTCTTATCCCCCCCTTTAATTCACAGTTCAGTTCATCGGACTTCGGATATCTCTAATATTTTCAATTGGCAAAAGTAGGCTTCACCTTCTTGCTGAGGAAACTTTTTTCTTGTTTTATCATCATTATTTTATGGAATCATCCTGATATGGTATAGAGTTCACACCAAAAGGAAAGGAGGGATGCCTATGAAGCTGTTAGCCATCGCTAATCTGGAAGAGGAATTCATCTATTTGGAAAAATTACCAGAGGTCGTAGACAATTTAAATATAGAAGCGGTTTTATTTGCTGGAAATATTTTGAAAGCAGAAGAACGGAAGAAAGAATGGAGCTTAGCTCAAAAGGAGAACCGCAACCCCAATTTACAACGTGCGGAGATTCTCGCGGAGCGTGAGAACGATGCCCGGACCTTCACGAATTTTTTCCAACTTCTTGCCAGATTGAAGAAACCTTCTTACATCGTTCCTGGTCCAAATGATGCCCCGGAACGT
>RFIL01000479.1 GCA_003695285.1 Calditrichota bacterium | reverse complement strand
GTACCATCTACATCGACTTCCAGATCCACCAGTTGAAATCCGGCATTATCAAAGGCTTTGCGCTGGGTGCTAAATTCTTTCCAGGTACCTTCCAACCAGATGTGTTGTTCGTCTTCTCCGGGAACCCAGACACCGGCATAATATTTTTTCCCATTCTCCCGAAAAATTTCCACATCCAGGAGTTTAAAACCCTCTTTATCAAAACTTTTCCACTTGCTGATGAAATCTTCTTTACTTCCGGTCTTCCATAAGCGATGCTCTTCATCGCTCTCAATCCAGATTCCGGCAAATCGAACTTCCCCGCGCAACACATAGGGTTCCAGATCGATGAGTCGATACCCTTCGGCGGTGTAGCTTTTTCTGGTTTGTAGAAAAGAACTCCAGGTAAGATTTAACTTCACCCGTCGAGGAATGACCGACTCCACGAATACTCCCAGAAATCGCAATCGTTTGCTTTCCTCAAATATTTCCAGATCCGCCAATCGAAACCCTTCCTTAACCAGTTCATTCCTTTTTGCAATAAAGGAAGAGATATCTTTGGTCTTCCATAATTGCGTTTCAAAATACCCGGGTTGCCAGATAGCAGCAAAATAGGTCTTCAGAGAAACCACATAGGGGGCTACCTTGACCAGATTATATCCATCATCATACAATTTGGCCTTTTTATTGACCAGAGAGCTCCAGGAAAGGTCAATCCAGAGTTGATAATCGCTCCCGAAATCTTCTTCTGTATAAAGAACCGGGGCACAATTCATCCCTATTAAAAGCAAAATTAAAATGGAAACGAATGTGAGGTTTCGGAGCTTTTTTTCACCCGATAATTGAATATTTGCTTTTACAAAGGAGAATGTTGATTGGATTAACTGTCTTTGTTTCATACCATCAGGCTCCTGAAGGTTTAAGGTTTGGTCATGAAATACACTTTATTGACGAGATTTACAGTGAAGACATCTGAACACAGTCTTCCTCTTCTTAAAACAACGGAATTATTTCCGGGTAAGGTCATCGTAAATAAAACCCACGAAATCATCCGGTTTAATGGTACCATTTCCCCAATCGAGATCAAATTCTCTACTCGGCCGAGCAGCCAGGACCTCTTCTCGGGTCTTCCCTTCCTCAATTAACTTCTTTACCCGTGTGGAGACTGTCACTAACATCGAACGATATGTGCTTAACTCATCCGGGGTGGAGAGAGGACCATGCCCGGGTATAATCTTGGTGTATTGATTGATCATGCCGAATATCGAGTTAATGGCATCAATAATCCCCTGGATAGAGCCACCACTGGACAAATCGATAAAAGGATATCTACCGGAAAAAAAGATATCACCCGTATGAAGAACATTGGCTCTTTGAAAATAGACAACCGCATCACCATCGGTGTGCGCATTATCAAAATGGCGAACATAAATTTCATCACCGTTTAAATGAAAGATCATATCCCGGGTGAAAGTGATAACCGGTAATGCTTCCCGGGGAGCAGGGTCGGTTCGGTTTTGAAAGAATTCAATAAACTGAGGAGCGCTCATCCGTTTTCGAACGTTTTCATGTGCCACAATCACAGCCCCCATAGAACCCATCCGTTCATTCCCTCCGGTATGATCTCCATGCCAGTGAGTATTCAACACAAATTTTACCGGTAATTGGCTGACTCTCCGGATGTTAGCCAGAAGAGTATCGGTCACCGGAGCTATTTGATCATCAATCAAAAACACACCATCCGGTCCCACCGAAATGCCAATGTTTCCTCCCCTCCCCTCAAACATATAGATATTGGATGCTACAAATCTCATATTTATTGGCGGCTCCTGACTTTCTTCCTGCCCATGTAGCATCCCCTGAACAACAATGAACAGAGTCAGCATAAATAGTTTAGATACAATCAGACGGCTCTTCATCATCCTCCTCGATTCCTTAAGCTTTATCATTCCATCCATACTTCTTATCACCACGAATGTTACCTGAGGTGCTTTTTACAATCCCAATAGATGCAACCTGTTAATCGTTTCATTAATGATTCTCATTCATACCTTAGAATTACCACTATTGTAAAGGATAGATACACCTCTGGCAATCAAAAGTCATCTTTTTGTCCTGTTTTTAGATAATGGCAAAGATTATTCCAGGACTTATATCTGCTCTAACGGCTCGTTTCTCCAGGCTTAAATTTCTGAAGCCACTCATCGGTAATCTGCACGGCAACCACCTCACCAGTGGCGGTGGCTTCTTCACCGGCATAAACGGTAATGCTCACAGTAACCTTGCGTCCTTTGACTTCATTAATCCGCCCCCGTAAGGTAAGCGGTATCCCCAAAGGAGTGGGGCGAAGATAATCCACATGGAGAGAAGCTGTCACAAAGCGGAGCGGGGGTTGCGAATCCATAGATCGTCCCTGGGCACGGTATGCCGCTGCTGCTGCTGAGCCCGTCCCATGACAATCAATTAACGAAGCGATCAATCCGCCATAAACATAACCCGGAATGGAGATATGATGAGGTTGTGGTTCAAAATGGCAAACGGTTTCATCTCCTTCCCAATAACTTTTAATGTGATATCCTTCCGGGTTGAGGCGACCACATCCATAACAATAACTCAAATCGTCGGGATAATAATCCTGAAATGCTTTTTGGGTCATGAATCTTCCTCGTTAAAAACGAACATTGATTAATGAATATTAACAAACTTAGGCACGAAATGCAAAACAAGGCAAGTGGTTTTAAAGGTAAGAAAAGAAAGGGTTAACAATGAAGGGTAATTAAACTTCATTGTTAACCCCTGGAGGAGGTCTGTTGGAAGAATAAAGAACTGAAAAAAACAAGCACCTGATTATCTAAAGTTCATCAACCGTCATTTTCTCTTGTTCGATATTGGATTTGATATTATATCTTTTAATCAGACGGTGAATGGTTCGCCGATCAATTCCACATTC
>RFIL01000478.1 GCA_003695285.1 Calditrichota bacterium | reverse complement strand
TTTGTTTTGAGGAGTGACTCCCACATCTTTAAAGGTTAAATGTAGAATGTCAGCGATTCTCCCATCTTCGGTCTTGGCTTCCCCGGCATATCGTAAGGTTACCCCGGTATCTTTCAGTTTATAGGGCATCAATAACCAGTAGCTATCATTTATCCAGGCCTTATATCCAAAATCGAGATATTTTTGAAGAGAGTCAGGATGGGTGATCGCCTCTCCTTCTTTCCACACTTTACCGGTCCGGGTGTTTATGTTCATCAGGATTAGCAGATCTCCACTCTCCAGACGTAATCGCCCTGTCCATTTATCCCAGATGTGGAGCCGTCTTCCAAAAAAACGCCATTGCAGGTAGCGAGTATTGTCCCAGGCGTCGCGACCACCGAGGGCTTGCATCACCCGATCAGCAATCTCAATGGCTCGTGGATCGGAATCTTTCTGGTTAAACCCGGGCATGGGGGGATTGTTGGATTCCTGGGCTGTTAAAACAAAACTCAAGCTCAAAAGAAATCCCACGACGAAGAGCGGGATAAGGATGGTTCGGTATTGAATACATTTGAACATTTTTTACCCTGGTTAAGTTACCGTGAGAAAGCTCCAGTTAACTCATTGGAGGTACTAATTTTTTACAAATAAATTTCGTAGGTACATCAACAATGGTTCGTAATAAAAACCTTCGTTGGTCATCTGAGGGGTATAGATGATGTTATAAAAATTGGAAGCCTCCGCCTGGATATGTAAACGGTAAGGTGCTTCAGTGGAAATGGTGATATAGCTGGTAAGCGGATCAATGTGATCATTTAAATCCAGCACAAATTGGTATTGAGCGGATTTAAGTTTGTGCACAATTTCCTGCCGGGGTAATTTCACCCGATTTAACTCCTGATCGTTAAGTTTATCCACATCAAATAATTCTATCTTCCAGCCGGGATATGTTTTGCGCAAAGATTGAACAAAAAGAGAGGCCTTGTCCAGCAGCTCAAGATTCCGTGGCATAATCACCAGAACCTTTTTTACGGAGGACGCCTCTATTGGAAATCGAACTTCCTGACGAATTTTTTTCGCCAGTGCTCGGGATTTCAATTTCACGACTAACCGGGTTAATTTATCCATAAGTTTACTCATAGTGATCGGATTCCATCATTCCTGATAAGTTTAAGTTGAGAAACCGGAGGTATATCATTGAGTGCAGAAAATGTCATCATACCGGGTTTCTTTAAACGCTTCCTTGTGGTTATTTCTTGGATTTATCTGAGTATTTTTTCCAACCGGCCCATAATCTGGCCAGACGTTCTTTAATCTCCTTTTCTTTCCCCATTTCGGTGGGGTAATAGTAGACTTTCCCCTTCTTCTCTTCCGGAAGGTAATGCTCCTGTAAAAAATGTTCTTCAAAGTCATGAGCATATTGATAATCTTTCCCATAATCCAGCTGACGCATCAACCCGGTAGGAGCATTTCTCAGATGCAAAGGCACTGTCACCTCCGGCTCCTTTTGTACATCATCAAGCGCCATTTTGATAGCGCGATAGGCAGCATTGCTCTTTGGTGCAGCAGCCAGATAGGCAGCGGTTTGACTCAACACAATTTGACATTCCGGCATCCCGATATAAGTAACAGCCGTAAAACAGTCCACAGCCAGAGTGAGTGCCTGTGGGTCCGCATTGCCAATATCTTCGGAAGCCAGAATGATCATCCGTCTGGCAATAAATTTAGGGTCTTCACCTGCTGCCAGCATCCGAGCCATCCAGTAAATGGCCGCATCGGGGTCACTCCCCCGCACACTTTTTATAAAGGCTGAAATTAAATCGTAATGATAGTCGCCTTTTTTATCATAAACCAGAATCTTCTGCTGAGCAACCTTTTCCAGAACCTCCCGGGTTAATGTAATCGGAGGAGGTTGATCCGCTAACAAATCCACAGCTTTTTCAATCACGTTCAGTGCTCGCCGGGCATCCCCACCGGCTAAAAGGTATAAACTATTCCAATCCCCTATTTTGACCTGCTTCTCACGGAGTTGATTATCTTTTTTTAAGGCATTCTCAATAATACGGCGGATATGGTGATCACTTAATGGTTTCATCTGGTAGATCTGACACCGGGACAACAATGGGGCGATAACCTCAAAGGAGGGGTTTTCTGTTGTGGCACCAATCAAGGTGAGAGTGCCATCTTCGACAACGTGTAGAAGAGCATCCTGTTGGGCTTTATTAAATCGATGGATTTCATCAATGAAGAGAATGGTGGTTTTGTTGAGATGGGTACGATTCTTCCGGGCGCGGTCAATAATTTTGCGGATGTCAGCCACCCCGGCTGTAACAGCACTGATGGGGATAAAATCCGCATCAACTTCACGGGCAATGATTCTGGCCAGGGTTGTTTTGCCCACCCCGGGAGGTCCCCAGAGAATAAGAGATGGAAAATGATTCTTCCGGATGGACTCATACAAAACCGTTCCCCGGCCTACAATCTCCTCATGACCGATGAATTCTTCCAGAGTCCTCGGTCGGCATCGTTCAGCCAGGGGGACATTTTTTTCCTCCTGACCGGATACCTTCTTATTTTGAGAAAATAAATCCATAGCAAATAAATTTAACACTCCGGGAGGGAAAATAAAACGTAAATATGAATGTTCAGGAAAGATAGAACAAAAATATGGAGTCAGATAAGCAGATTAATTCAGAGTCGTTCCGGACGCGCAATAACAATTTTCCGGAATCGGAGAATTTATATGGATCAATAAGGAACAATTTTTTTTAAAAAAATGTAAAGAATAATTGACAAAAAGTAAAAAATTAATTACATTTAGTCGGGTTTTATAGACAGGAGATGTGCCATGGGTTCCTTAAAAGACACGTTAAAGCGTCCCCGTCCTGAGCGGGTTCAACTAAAAAACAATATTCGCCGTTTGAGATTTGAGCACGGGGAGATGAGTCAGGACGCTCTGGCAAAGTTATTGAATGTCTCGCGGCAAACGGTAAATTCCATTGAGAATGGGAAATTTAACCCATCGGTAAAGTTAGCCTTAAAGATGGCCAGAGTTTTTCAATGTAAAGTGGAGGATATCTTTTATTTAGAGGAGGAACAGTGATATGTTATTCCGTCTAATGTATGAAGGAGCCGTCGGGTTGATTACTTTCATAGCCGTGCTTCTGTTTGGAGAACCGGGGTTTGCTGCCTTTGCCCTGCTTGCACTCTTGCCTTTTATCTGGCGAATAAAAAAGATCAATCCCGATGAACGGGAGCTTCAACTGTTTTATCAGACCAATAACTGGGCACTGGCATTTGTTATCGTCGCTCTATTTATTCTGTACAAACTCTCCGGGGTTCATATCGGAGAGGTTACTATTGGGGATTATTGGTTTCCACTATCAGTGGCCTCGGTTCTCATTGCCCGGGGCTTTATCGCCCTGCTGATTTTTCGCCTTCGTTAAATTAACCCTCACTTTTAAAGACCGAGGGGGAGGAGCGCTTCACCTTCCCCCCGGTCGTCTGGAAATTGAGGTGAGAGAAAAGCTTCACTCCCTATAAAATACAATTTGGGTTGGCGAAAAAGATGTTTTTGGAAAATCACCTCAAAATCAGTAGTTTTCATTCCTGATTATTAATCATTTAGATTCCGGTTTATTACATTCTTCTTCTTCAAAGCATAACGAGGATCGATAGTACTTAAAGGTTCAATATAAACCCTTAGTGGAATAATGGATATTTTAAAGGATAAGACCAACGAGCTGGGCATTCCGGTCATCGAGCGCCACATTTTTTTGTGTTGTGATCAAACCAAACCCAAGTGTTGTTCGAAGGAAGAGGGCCTGGCCTCCTGGCAGTATCTAAAGCGTCGATTGAATGAGTTAAATCTTACCGGCAGTGGGGGGATTTACCGCACCAAAGCAAATTGTCTGCGGGTCTGCATGATGGGCCCGATTGCTGTCGTGTATCCGGATGGCACCTGGTATCATTCCTGCACTCCGGAGGTGCTGGAACGGATTATTCAGGAGCACCTGATTGGGGGGAAGCCGGTAAAGGAATATCTCATCATCGAACACCCACTGGATACCTCCCCGGGAGGATAAAGGTATTGGTAAGTGTGGATTTAAA
>RFIL01000477.1 GCA_003695285.1 Calditrichota bacterium | reverse complement strand
TCTGATATCCCCTTCCAATAACTGATTCGTTTCCGGATCAATGGCCACCTGACCGGCGGTAAATACCAGATTTCCGATGACGATAGCTTGATTGTAGGGGCCAACCGGTTCCGGTGCCGAAGTGGTTTTGATAATTTTTTTCATGATGCAGCCTCCCATGTGTTAAATTTCTTTCTGATCTATTTGAATTGTTGTTTCCAATACCTATGATGGGAACGCTAAACGACTGTGAGCCATCACCGTAACAGGCGATCGATTTCCCCCTTTCCTTCACGGATAATTTCCAATTCATCATCTATCAGACGAATCACGGTAGAATCCCGGGGATCGGGTAAGGGGCCGGCATCCAGAAAAATATCCGCGTGCCTCAACAATTCATTATCCATACTATGTTGACCATGAAAAATAAAATCTTCCGATAATCCCGCTGAGGTATTCACCAATGGATGACCAAGTTCATTGATAAGCATCTGGCACACGGGACTATCCGGTATACGCACCCCTATTTCTTTTCTTCGGCTTAACATTAATTTCGGAATCTCCCGGGTTGCGCGAAGAATAATGGTATAAGGTCCGGGAAAACACCGTTTCAAAATGCGAAAAGTATAGTTGGTGATATGAACAAATTTTGAGGCTTGCTGGATAGATTCACACAGAATACTCATCGCCTCAAACTTGGATTTCCCTTTTAAGCGATATAATTTTTCAATAGCATGCTTGGCATAAATGCTACATCCGATACCATAAACTGTATCCGTAGGGTATATGACGACTTTCCCATTTCGGAGCTCTTCCGCCGTCTTTTGAATAACCCGCTGATGAGGAGTATCAAGATGTATTTCAAAACGTATCATAATCCACTGCTTGAATAAATTGACTTTCCGAATATTAAACCCTCTTCAAACCCCGAAGATAATTAAAAAGGTAACGGTTTACGGTGATTTTTACAACGGAAAAAAAGCAACAAGCATCAGCTCTTGTGAATCGTAAAGAACACCTATCCTCTAACAGAAACCCCACATGAAGAGCTTCCGGTTGTTTCTCCAGTTAAGCCCATCTTAGCGAACGATCGGGATGAGTGAAACGTCGGATTCGCATAGGTTGGTGTTCTCCAACAGGAGTTGTGGAACAAAAGAAAAAACGTAGATTCTGAGAGGCAGGAAAATTTCACATTAAAAACGTTTTGAATGAGACTTTTCAGGAGTTTAATTTTAAAAACCATTAATCAGAATTAACATTGCAATAACATGATAAAACGAAAATATTGTATTCTTCTCCTTTTCTTTCTGCTGGGTAGTATCACTATATATGTGGGATTATACCACATCGCCCCCTATGCCATATTGAAGCCCCGTCGTTATATCGCCAGCGAGCATCTGGATTCTTTTCCCAATGGCATCACCCCTGATGGATATGGGTTGCGGTTTTCTCGACTGGAAATTCCGGTTGATAAGGGTGTGGTTATAAAGGGTTGGTATATCTTTTCAAGTGGTGACACAACTCTGGGAACGATACTGATGCTTCACGGTGTTGCCAGTTGTAAGGAACATCTCTTGCGTACCGCACAATGGTTGAGCAAAGAGGGGTTCAATGTTATAACCTATGACTCACGGGCACATGGGGAGAGCGGAGGTGAATTTTGCACCTATGGGTTCTACGAATCACGTGATGTAACCATTGTTCTCGATAGTGTCCTCCATCAATTTCCGGATGCACCCCCAATCGCAATATGGGGAAATTCTATGGGAGGTGCAATTGCTCTTCTCGCCATGAGCCAGGATCACCGAATTCAATGTGGAGTCATCGAAAGTCCTTTTGCTTCACTGGAAGAGGTAGCTTATCTCTATATGAAACGGCTTACCAAAATCCCCTTCCGTTGGGTTTCTCAACTGGTTCTCCAGCGCGCGGCAGATATTGCCCATTTCTCACCAGAAGCCGTTTCACCGGTAGATGCAGCACGAAATATATACGCTCCAACCCTAATTGTCCATGGAACAGCAGATCGGAATATCCCCATGTCACATGGAAAAAGGATTTTTGACAATCTCTCTTCACCGATCAAGGAATGGTATCCGGTTGATGGTGGTACCCATTATCATTTGTGGAGAACTGCAGGGGAAAGTTATCCACAAAAAATTTTAGCGTTTTTCAAAGAGGCTCTTCATCAGGGAATTTAACATTTGAGTTCGGAGAAACGTTTTTCATCTCCCTGAAAGGATGATGCCATTTATACAGGAAGAGCACTTCTACCAGAAGCCCTATCCCAACGCCCACAGAGTAACAGATTAAATCCGAGAATACGAAATCATACCCCAGCAGTAGACCGCCTAAAGTGGTCGCTCGGAGGGCGTCGATCCAGGGTGCATGATAAAGTTGACTCACTTCAATTAAAAAAGAAAACAGGAGGGTGATTCCAGCCGAGAGCAACGGGGAGAGAGAAGGAACCAAAAAACCGACCAGGAGAAAAAAATAAAGCGCCCACATGGTATCGCCGGTATATAGATATAGAAATTCAGGCAATATCCCGGGAAGTTTACGGGACCCTATGCCGAGAAGTGTTGCAAGCACCATACCCGCAAAATACAGGTAACGGTTGCGATGAATGGGTAGATGTTTATGCATCCTTACCAACCCAAAAAAATTAAGCAACTCTTATCTTAAACCGAGGTCATTTACCCGGGACTTTAAACAAGCGATATGCCAGTATTTTTCCAGCATCCGGTTGGGTAACATCAACAGCCCCCTGAACCACGACCTCTCGATTCATCTTTACCTGATAGACCAGCCGATTTCCCTGTTCCAGGTGAAGCATAACTTCCGGGTAATTCAAATCCTCAGGAGGATTCCAGTTAATATAGCAAGATTTCAATTGTTTCAGTGTCCGGTGCACATCATCGCTCTCGCTTTTCTCCAATTCCGGTGAAAGGGATAACCGGAAACCCATCTCAAGCTGTGAAAAGGGAATTAACTGAGGATAAATCCGATACAACTCATTTAAATGAAAAGCTAACTGGGGTTGCCAGCCTTTTTCTCTGGCAATTTTAGCACAGTTCTCATGGATTCGTGCGATCAGGAGTTTCTCATACTCTTTATCAAGCCGGGGGTCTGTGAGAATTGCCGCCAATTTATCATATGCAAAATCTTTTTTACCCGCTTCTTTATTTAAAAGTCCTAAAAAGTAATCATAGTATCGTTTGAGGTTATCTCGAGGATCCTCGTTCTTCAGGCGGGAAAGGATCTTCCGAAAG
>RFIL01000476.1 GCA_003695285.1 Calditrichota bacterium | reverse complement strand
TGATTCCAGGCTAACCAGCTCATGAATTTTCCATCCGGTGAAACCCGTGGATTAGAATAGAAATCATCACCACTACAGAGTATCTTGCAAGAGTCTCCCTCTTTTTCATTCATAGATATCGCAACGATGGCATTTCGGGGTTCCGTTGAGGGACTACCATGATCTTCTTCAACACAAATTATCTGACGATGTGTCCAATCTGCAGTTAAATCCGCATACCGACAATTTGGCTTTTCATAAAATTTTTGGATTTTCCTGCTGGGGAGCATTTGATAAATCGCATCTTCCGGGTAGTTCACAAAAAATACATTTTTTCGGGAAACATGAAAAGCCCCTCCCCCATATTCATGAACCCGGGTTCTAACATTAAATGTTGCCGGAGTTATCTCCTCAATCTCGCCAGAGGACCGCTGACACATAAGAGCATTACGTCCTTTCTCTTTGGGACGATTCTCAATCCAAAAAACATCGCCATTCTCTATCTGGATTTCTCCAAACCGTCCACCTTCTTCGGCAACCAGTTCTGCAGTGATGGGAGAACGCCAACTTCCATAAGCTGCTATCATTTAAGACCCCTTTCCACAAAATGGTCACTTTTTTCAGTTGCTTTTTGCTCGCTTCTTATCCAAATTGAATTTCTTTAAAGATGCATTCTAACAAATTTTTCATAGTTGCAATTTATATAAATTTCTTCACCTGTAACATTAAGCTACAATCTGATGGCTTGAATTTCTTATAAACTGCAGATAAAAATCGGATATACCGCGAAAAAAATTCACATATTTGTAATTTAAGTAATAGAACTTTTTCCTTCACAACCAAATTTGTTTCAATTAGTGTATTAAACAGTTGGAAAATTTAAGCAAGGTCGAACATAACTCAAGTAATTTCTGGAAAAAAATGAAGACTCTTAAATCATTCAATGTTAGAAACAGTGCTGCGCAAAAATTAACCATTTCTCCCCTGTTTGAAGATCAATTTCTGGTGGCGGTAAATAAACCCTCCGGTATCCCGGTCATTGCTGATCGCTGGAACCTGTCTCAGATGAATTTAAAAGACCTGATAGAGAAACAATTCATCAAACAATCCCAATTGCCGGAAAGCAAAATCTGGGTAATCCATCGGATAGACTCTGAAACCAGTGGAATCGTTCTGTTTGCTAAAACTTCTGAGGCTCACAAAGAAATGAACCGGTTATTTATGGAACGCAAAATCAAAAAAGGCTATCTGGCAATTGTAAAAGGCTGCCCCGATCCGGAAAGCGGGGAAATCAATCTTCCCTTGATAGCCCATGATGGCCAAAGTCATTATACTCGAGTGAGCAAACATGGCAAACCTGCCAGCACTCGATATCAGTTAAAAGAAAAATTCAGGCATTTTAGCCTTCTAGAAGTTCAGCCGGTAACCGGCCGAACCCATCAAATACGGGCACACCTTCGAGCCATCGGATGTCCCCTTGTGGTGGACTCCATATATAGCAACACCAGCTCGATTGATCTTTCTAAAATCAAGTCTGGTTACACTCAAAAGGATCCCTTTTCACCCAATCCGCCATTAATTCAAAGGATAACCCTGCATGCCCATCAATTGGAATTTAAACATCCCTTTACAGGAAAGGAGGTTTACATTGAAGCTCCTCTTCCGAAAGATTTTATGGCGTTATTAAAAGCACTCCGCAAATGGGATAAAATCCCGTTTGAAGGATAGTCCACAAATACTGCTGTGTGCTATTCAGATGATGAAAGCTTTAAAAGTGTTGGGTTGGTATTGTTTTTGTTAATCATTATTGATCAGGTTTTAACCTCTTTGGTTGATAAATAAAATTCGTTGATGTGTAAGGTTTTTTTCAAAATTTATTAAGAAAATGTCGATGAACTAAAATACATCCTGAATCGTTTGAAAACTGGAATCGAATCAGAAAATTGAGAAAAAAAGAGCCTGGTTTTCTTCTCTAAAAAAAGAAAGCTTTTTGAGATACTCAATTTTGAACTCGATAAACACTTTTTTTAGACGTATGTTAGAAATAATATTTTTTCATCAGATATGGGAAGGTGTTCTCATGGCATTCAGAAAAAAAGCCATAATCTTTTGTGTCTTCATTGGAATGGTGTTTCTGACGTTACCACTATCCGCACAATGGTTTTATTTCGGCCGAAACAAGGTGCAATACACCAATTTTCAATGGCAGGTGTTAAAAACAGAACATTTTGATATTTATTATTACCCGGAAATGGAAGAATTAGCTGAGCAGGGTGCCTATCTGGCGGAACGTAGTTATGCTTATTTAGAAAACAAATTTAATTTCACCATCAATCGACGTATTCCACTCATTTTTTACAGTTCACATCTTCACTTTCAACAAACCAATGTTACCCCCGGATATATCCCGGAAGGAGTGGGAGGTTTTTTTGAATTCCTTAAAGGCCGGGTGGTTATCCCGAGCAATGGCAATTTAAACCTCTTCAAAAAGGTCATACAGCACGAACTTGTTCACGTGTTCATGCATGCTAAAGTCTATTTTTCCAACAAAGAGCATGGTCGTTTCGATGGTACGTATCCGCCGTTGTGGTTTGTGGAAGGGTTGGCTGAATATTGGTCCGGTAATTGGGATGCTCAGGCGGAAATGGTGATTAAAGATGCTGTGTTGCATAATTATATCGTACCCCTTTCCCAGTTGTATACCATCGCTGGTACATATACCATGTACAAAGAGGGTCAGGCCATTATTGAATATATTGCTGAGAAATATGGAGAAGAAAAAATCTTACTTCTCATGGAAAATATCTGGAAGCATAGCAAATTCTCCGATGTGTTTAAGGAAGTCATAGGAAAAAGTTATGAAGAATTTGATAATGAGTGGCTTTATTATCTCAAAAAACGGTATTACCCCTTATTAAAAAAACAAGATTTTTCCCGGATGATCACTGAAACAATCGTGAGTGAAGGGTATAACTTCAAACCTGCTTTTTACAAGAGTCCCGAAGAAGACTATCTCGTTTTTGTGGGGAATCACACCGGTTATTCCAATATTTATATGACTCCGATAACGAATGCTAAAAATCACAAACGGAAATATAAGATTCTGGTCAAGGGTGGCAGAAGCTCGGATTTCGAGACGTTTCATATTTTTTCCAGTAAAATTGATGTCTCCCCCGATGGATGGCTGGCTTTTTCTTCAAAGAGTGGTGAAAATGATGCTCTTTATATCTATGATATCCCGGGTGAAGAAATCATTCGAAAATTTCAATGGGATGATATTGTGGGGATTTATTCTCCCAGTTTTTCGCCGGATGGCCAACGGATCGTTTTTTCCGGTTTGAGTTTTAATGGATATAAAGACATTTTCATTCTGGAATTAAAGAATGAGGAACTTATCCGTTTGACCAATGATTTTTACGAAGATAATGCACCCAGCTTTTCACCGGATGGCAAGAAAATCGTTTTCTCGTCCGATCGAACCATTTATGGTAATGAATGGTGCTACAACCTGTTTGTATACGATCTGGAGTCACATTTGACCTATTATCTGACCACCGGGCGGCAACAGGATTATACCCCTGTCTGGTCACCGAACGGTAATTATATAGCATTCACCTCCGATCGAGATTCTTCTCTGAACATCTACATTGCTGATCTGTCGCAGGTTCAAAGCTGGAATGACCAAACCTATCTGGATATTCCTATTCGTCAAATTTCCCATTTTGCGAATGCAGCATTTGATCCGGAATGGATGGACAACGACAATATTTTATTTGCCGTATATGAGAACAATCGTTTTCAAATTCGTAAATTAAGCAATGTAAACCAAAAAATAGCAGAAGATACCCTTCCCCAGTATAATTCGCCTTTGCTCACCAATATTCACTGGAAGTTTGATCGACTGGAGGGGGATAAAGTTCTGGCAAAGTTAGAGTATAAAAAGCGCTATAATCTGGATATCGCCCAGACACAGGTGAACCAGGATCCTTTTTGGGGGACCAATGGAGGCGCTCTTCTGGCATTCACCGATGTGTTGGGTAATGACCAGTTTTATATTCTTCTCTATAACAACGCTCAAACCCGAAGTGATTTTCTAAAAAGCATGAATTTTGCTTTTACAAAAGTTTCTCTGGGTAAACGCACCAATTATGCCTATGGTATATTTCGATTTGCCGGTCGCTTTTTCAACTTCAAAGATGATTTCTTCTATGAAGACCAGTTTGGTGGTTTTTTTACGATAAGTTACCCGTTCTCCCATTTCAAACGGCTGGAATTTACCACCAATCTCAGTTATTCCGATAAAGAGACAACCTTCACCGGAAGACGGTTTGCCTGGTTAACAACGAATTATCTCTCCTTTGTACATGATAACTCAATCTGGTCCTACACCGGCCCTGTCGAGGGAGAGCGTTATAACATCACTATTGGCAATACCTATGATCTCCGATTTTCCAATGTGAATTACTGGACTTTTCTGGCGGATTATCGCAAATATCTCCGGTTATCCAAAAATTTTACCTATGCCAGCAGGTATCTCACTCTCATCAACGACGGTCGGGAAACACGCTGGTTTTACCTTGGTGGCAGTTGGGATCTGCGTGGATATCGACGGTGGTCAATTCGGGGAGAAAAAGTGGTATTTACCTCGCATGAACTCCGTTTCCCCTTTATTGATTACCTCGGAATTAAATTCCCCTTCTTATCTATGGTCTTTCCGGGGATTCGAGGAGCACTATTTTTTGATGCCGGAAACGCCTGGAATGGAAATGACTGGAATGGTTTGTTAGGCAGCATGGGGTTTGGAGTGCGATTTAATCTCGGTGGATTTCTGGTATTTCGGTTTGATATGGGGCGTAAAACTGATTTTAAAACGATTGACAAAAAATGGTTTACTCAATTCTTTTTTGGCTGGGATTTTTAATTTGACTCACCAGCTTTAAAAAAGTCATGTGCATCCAAAATGATGAGTTAATGTTCAATGCAAAGCCGTGCGGTGTTATGAAAAAGGTATGGTATTTCTGTGGAG
>RFIL01000475.1 GCA_003695285.1 Calditrichota bacterium | reverse complement strand
GTTTTGCCGGATCCCAAATATCATAGTGAGTTGGTGAGTAAGTTTATCAATGGGATCATGTTGAAAGGCAAAAAAAGTAAAGCAGAGAAGATTTTTTATGGTGCAATGGATATTATTGAAGCTAAGTTGAAAAAGGATCCCATGGAGGTTTTCCATAAGGCGATGGAAAATGTCGCTCCTTTGCTGGAGGTGCGTTCCCGTCGAGTTGGAGGGGCTACCTATCAGGTTCCGGTTGAGGTGCGGGAGAAGCGTCGTCGTTCTCTGGCGATTCGTTGGCTGGTGGGCTTTGCTCGAAAACGGTCTGAGCCGACGATGGCGGAGCGTCTGGCTAATGAAATCATCGCTGCTTATAAAAATGAAGGTGCGGCGGTTAAGAAGCGAGAAGATACCCATAAAATGGCTGAAGCGAATAAGGCGTTTGCTCATTTTCGCTGGTAGGTGTGAATTAATTAAGGAGCAGGGCAGTTTATTGACTTTCACGGTGAAACCGAAAAAAGATTGGTCAGTGCTCAGTTGTATAATTTTTTAAGTTTGTAGGATAAGAAGAAAGATGGCAAAGAGATTCCCTTTAAATAGAGTGCGCAATATTGGTATTATGGCGCACATTGATGCCGGTAAGACAACGACTACCGAGCGTATTTTGTTTTACACCGGTAAGACGCACCGAATGGGGGAGGTGCATGAAGGTTCTGCTACCATGGATTGGATGGAGCAGGAGAAGGAGAGAGGGATTACGATTACTTCTGCAGCCACCACATGTTTCTGGCGTGATATTCGAATTAATATTATCGATACACCCGGTCACGTGGATTTTACTGTTGAGGTAGAGCGCTCGTTAAGGGTCCTGGATGGAGCTGTGGCGCTCTTTTGTGCTGTAGGGGGTGTTGAGCCGCAATCCGAAACGGTCTGGCGACAGGCAGATAAATATGGTGTCCCCCGAATAGCTTTTGTTAACAAGATGGATCGCGTGGGGGCAGATTTCTTTAATGTTATGGAGATGATAAAAGTTCGCCTGGGGGCTCATCCGGTAGCCATGCAGTTGCCCATGGGGCACGGTGAGATGTTTACCGGATTAATTGACCTGATTAAGAATAAAGCTGTCATTTTTGATGAAACAACTCTGGGAACCAAGATTTATGAGGAAGAAGTTCCCCGGGATATGCTGGATCAGGTGGAGGAATATCGAACCAGGTTGATTGAAGCAGCGGCGGAGTTTGATGATCATTTAATGGAGAAATATCTGGAGGGTGAGGAGCTCACCGAAGAGGAGATTAAAGCTGCAATTCGTAAAGGCACCCTTCAAAATCACATTGTTCCGGTCTTGCTGGGATCGGCTTTCAAGAACAAGGGAGTCCAGCGGTTGCTGGATGCGGTTATCGATTATTTACCTTCTCCCATAGATATGCCGCCAATAAAAGGTATAGACCCCCGAAGTGGAAAAGAGGCCGAGCGACCGGCATCCGATGATGCCCCTTTTACTGCTCTGGCGTTTAAAATCATGGTCGATCCTTATGTGGGTAAGTTGACTTATTTTCGTGTCTACAGTGGTTCGGCAAAAGTGGGGAGTTATATTTATAATTCTAACTCAGAAAAGAAAGAACGGTTGGGGCGTATTCTGCAAATGCACGCCAACAGTCGAGAGGATATTGATGAAGTCTTTACCGGGGATATTGTAGCTGCGGTGGGTTTAAAAAACACTCGCACCGGTGATACGCTCTGTGATCCTTCTAAGCCGATAGTGTTGGAATCGATGAAGTTTCCTGAGCCGGTAATTTCAGTGGCGATAGAGCCCAAGACCAAGGCGGATGCAGAAAAGCTCAGTCAGTCCTTAATGAAGCTGAGTGATGAAGATCCGACGTTTCGTGTGCGTACAGAGGAAGAGACGGGGCAGACGTTGATTAGTGGGATGGGTGAATTGCATCTGGAGATCATTGTTGACCGATTGTTGCGTGAGTTTAAGGTTGGTGCTCGTGTCGGACGTCCTCAGGTGGCTTATAAAGAAACGATTACCAAAGCTGTTAAGACTGAAGGGAAATTTGTCCGTCAGTCTGGTGGTCGTGGTCAGTATGGTCATGTCTGGTTGGAAGTTGAGCCCAATGAAAAGGGTAAAGGGTTTGAATTTGAAGATAAGATTGTCGGTGGCGTTGTTCCCCGGGAATTTATCCCTGCTGTTAAAGCCGGAGTGGAAGATGCTCTGAAGAATGGAGTGTTGGCTGGCTATCCGGTGGTGGATGTGAAAGTAGCTCTGGTGGATGGTTCTTATCACGAAGTGGACTCAAGCGAAATGGCATTTAAGATAGCAGGGTCTATGGCGGTGAAGGAAGCGCTTAAAAAGGCTGGCTCAGTACTGCTCGAGCCCATCATGGATGTTGAAGTGGTGGTTCCGGAAGAGTATCTGGGAGAAGTTATCGGAGATTTGAATTCCCGAAGAGGGAAGGTCACCGGAATACTGCCGAGGAAGGATGCTCAGGTGGTAGAGGCATTTGTTCCTCTGGCGGAGATGTTTGGTTATGCCACAGATTTACGTTCCATCACCCAGGGGAGAGCGGTTTATACCATGCAGTTTGATCATTATGAGCCGTTACCACAAAATCTGGTAGATGAAATTATTGAAAAAATTAGAGGAACTAACTAAGGACAAAGGGGTGTGTTGTGCCTGGTCAAAGTATTCGTATTAAGTTGAAAGCATATGATCATCATCTGATTGATAAGTCGGCGGAAAAGATTATTACCACCGCCAAATCCACCGGTGCCTTGATTTCCGGGCCGATTCCTTTACCGACGCGACGGAGTGTGTTTACCGTGTTGCGGTCTCCCCATATTGATAAAAAGTCCCGGGAACAGTTTGAAATTCGAGTACACAAACGTTTGATTGATATTCACAATGCAACTAATAAAACAATCGATCAATTAATGAAATTGGAACTCCCGGCGGGAGTTGATATTGAGATTAAAACCTGAGATGATAAACGAGGGTGTTTAGAAAATGAGTGGCTTGTTGGGTAAAAAAATTGGCATGACCCGGATTTTTGATGAGACGGGTAATGTGGTTCCGGTAACGGTGGTCAAGGCAGGTCCTTGCTATGTTACTCAGATTAAAACCGT
>RFIL01000474.1 GCA_003695285.1 Calditrichota bacterium | reverse complement strand
CTATTAGTTTATAATTATTTCATTTATCCACTGCTGTTGTATGTGTTTTCTAAAATGAAAAGTAAAAATCAGATAATGTATGATAGTCAATATTGCCCTGAGGTTTCTATCATTATTTCTGCATATAATGAGGAAGATGTTATTGAGAAAAAGATTTTAAACAGTTTATCCCTGGATTACCCACGTGAAAAGTTAGAAATTTTAGTTGTCTCAGATGGCTCCACTGATAAAACGGATGAAATTGTAACTAAAATTGCTACAAAAGAGAAACAGGTGAGACTGTTGAGATTATCGGGCCGTTCTGGTAAAACCCTGGGGCTTAATCAGGGAGTGCATCATGCTAAAGGTAAAATTGTTGTATTTTCAGATGCCAATGCTATTTATGACCGAAATGCCATTAAGGAATTGGTAAAATATTTTGTTGATGAGCGTGTGGGCTTTGTGGTAGGGCATGCGATTTATCATGATGAAGATAATCCTGCTGCTCAAAATGAAGGGTTGTATTGGAAATACGAAACACTTTTAAAGGAATTAGAATCTCGCTTTCATTCTGTTTGTGTGGGTGATGGTGCCATTTTTGCCATCCGCAAAGAATTATATGAGAATCTGGAACCTGATGATATCGGAGATTTTGCCACGCCCTTGATTATTGCTGCCAAAGGATATCTGGGCATTTTTAACCCACAGGCTAAATGTTTCGAAAAAGCCGCTGGAGATTTTCAAAAGGAATTTTATCGTAAACGAAGAATTGTGAACCGTAGTTTTCGTGCTTTTCGTAAGTATGTGGGTCGATTTGATTGGATTTCACAATTTAACTTTATTTTCGAGTTGTTTTCACATAAAATTCTGCGTTGGTTTAACTGGCTGCTAATTTTAACATTAATCATATCAAATGTATTGCTTGTCGTGCTATCTCCATCGCCATTTTATAATACCTTGTTAATTCTTCAGGCCATTTTGGGGTTGGCTACCTTCATGGGCGGTTTTGCCATTTTAAAGGGCCAGGAATTGCCATCATACCTGTCACTTCCATTTTATTTCAGTAGTTCGCATTTAGCGGCTTTACTGGGCATTATTGACGACTTAAGAGGTGAAAAATATGTGACCTGGAGTCACGTTCGTGAAACAAACCATTCCGGAGAAGAGCTTTAATATGTTAACATCCAACAGAGGAGATTGATATGGAACCTAAAAAAGTTGCGAAAGAAATCAGAGATTTTCTTTATGAAGAAAATTTGAAAAGTGAGTTCGAAAATTTAAGTGATGATGATTCTTTATTGGAAATGGGGATTATCGATTCGGTGAAAATGCTGGATTTGATAGAGTATATCGAAAATCAATATGAGATCCAGGTAGATGAGGATGACATGATACCTGAAAATTTTGATTCCATTAATGCCATAGTTGCCTATATTCAATCAAGAAAAAACGGATCGTAATCAATGAAAGGAAGTAAAGGCACTATAAAGCTTCCCTGGAATGCCTGGTACCAAGATACAACCTTTTCCATTCCCTGTCCTGATGAATGGGAAGTGGATGTTTTTGGTTTAACCGCCCGTACACCTATCGGCGCTGAGCGATTAAAACAGGAAGCGGTGAAGCTGGAAGAGCGTCTTCGAGAAAAAAAAATTAGCTCTGTTGCGATTGCAATAGATGATTTAACACGCCCGATGGGATATCATATCTTTTTTGAAACCTTCTTTTCTGAATTAGATAAATGGTCAAATCCTCCAGATGTGAATATTATTGTGGGATTGGGAACTCATCGCCCGCTCGAAGAACAGGAACTTAAGATGAAGGTGGGGAATGCCCCCTTTCGTTATCCCCAATTTGTAAAGGTCCTCAACCACGATTATAAAAACGATGTAATCCCGACAGGATTGGAATGGGGTAAGATTCCTGTCAAGGTAAACCGCTATTTTATGGAGGCCCAATTTCGAGTCATTTTCAGTGCAATCGTGCCTCACCCCTTTGCAGGCTTTAGTGGAGGACCGAAAATGGTGTTACCGGGTCTTTCCAATATTGAGGTCACGAAAAGAACTCATCAAATGGCTTTAATGGGGTTTGTGGGTAAAATTGGAAATGTGAAAGAGAATAAATTCAGAAAAATAATTGATGAATTCATTGAACAAATTCGGGTGGATTATTTTGTTGGCTTTCTCACCGGTGATAATCGGGAATGTATATATATGAAGAGTGGTAGCTTGTTGGATACCTACTATTCTTTGACCGAAGAGGCCAGGAAGATATATTCCTCACCCCCTCCCGAAAGTTTGTATGATGTTGTCTGGTTAAATGCTTACCCCAAAGATACGGAACTGCTTCAGATTGACACAGCCTTTAATCCGGTGCTGTCGACATCTGAGAAATTCTGGCATGATGAGAGTATTTTTGTAGTTAGTGCCTCATGTGTCAAGGGAATGGGGGTGCATGATCTTTTTGGGCCGGGGGGGCTATTATACCGACCTCCCCGGGAAAAACGGAACTTGAAAGGACATCCCATTTACTTTTTAATTCCGGGAATGACTGAGGAACAATTTTATAAAGTATTCTGGGAAGGATATCCGTTATTTACTTCTACGGAGGATTTACTTGCTGCCATTCAAGAGAGATTTAAAAACAGCACGCTAAAGATAGCCGTGTTTCCGATGTCGAGTATTCAATTAGTTTCTGGGAATGGGGCTAATTAATTATGGCATCAGGGTACAATTTACATCTCAGGGGATAAATAAGCGACCATAATAAAATGATGCCAATCCTATTATGATACGACTGTTAATAACGGGTGCCAGTGGTTTTATTGGCCGACATGTTCTGGAAGAATTATCCTCTGCTGGATATTCGATTCTGGCACCAATGAGACGTCCAATGGAATTTCCTGACCGGAACCTTTATAAAAATGTTATCTTTCTTGAAGGTAAATTCTATTCTGACACCCTGTTAAGAGAGTATGAAAACTTTAATCCTGACATGATTATCCACCTGTCAGCAATCAGGGGGGAAGGAAGAGGAAGGTGGAAAGATTATTATGAAGTTAATGTGCTGGGGACGAAAAAGTTAGTTGAATTTGCGCTCACCTCACAGGTATCTCGTTTTCTGTATTGTAGTACTGTTGGGATCTTTGGGACAACCCCCAGTCGTCTCCCAGCCGATCCCTGGACATCGGCTAATCCTGAGGGATATTATCACATTTCGAAATATCAGGCTGAAAAAACGATAATCCAGCAACTCAGAGGTAAAATCCCACATATCCTATTCCGCCCCACTATTACATATGGAGAAGGCGATAACGGATTTATCCCACGTTTGGTAAAATTAGTTCGGAGTCATATGTTTCCATTAATTTCACGGGATATTCTTATTCATCTGGTTAGTATAAAGACGATTCGTGAATTTGTCAGAAAAGCAGTTCAAAAAGAGGCTCTGGAACAAGATTACATTGTCAA
The DNA here is from genome assembly GCA_003695285.1 of Calditrichota bacterium. Taxonomy (GTDB): domain Bacteria; phylum Calditrichota; class Calditrichia; order RBG-13-44-9; family J075; genus J075. Next base: position 1,690 of record RFIL01000474.1, on the reverse strand, counting down.
TCTTGCCGATAAAGAACCAGTCTATTTAACAGATTTAGTGGATCTCATCCATAAATATTTTACAGGGAAACCCTACCCCCGAATTCTAAAAATTTCTCCATTTTTGTTCAATCTGGGTATTCAGTTAAGCAAGCTGCTAAAACAAACTTCATTACAAATTAGTCTTCAGTTAGTCTCTCAACCCTGGTATTATGACACCTCTCATCTAGAAAATCTGTGTGATTGTACCCTTAAAGATTCATTAAAGGAAGTCCATGAGTTATTAAAGAAGATGTATCCTTCCCATGCTGCCAAATCAAGCTAACATGTTTTTACCTATCCTGGATAACTGGGAAGAATATTTCCAGGATCCTCATGAGGGCCTGGGAACGACTTACGAGCGTTTCCTCTTACATGAGTTATTCTCGATGTTAGATGAAAAATTTACGATTGAGTCAGTTCTGGAGGTCCCCTCGTTCGGGATGACCGGGGTTTCGGGAATTAACAGTTTGTGGTGGGCACAACAGGGGAAACAGGTGGTTGTTCTGGATGATAATAAAGACCGAATTGAGTATATAAAGCAGGTCTGGGCAGATTTGAACCTGCCCGTTTCTATTTCTTTGTTCAATGAAAAATCACTTCAATTCGAAGCTAAATCATTTGATTTGGTCTGGAATTTTGCAGCTTTGTGGTTTGTAAATGATCTAGCAGATTTTTCAAACCAATTAAAACGGATAGCTCGTCAGGTCATCTTTATTTGTGTTCCCAATATGAATGGAATAGGATTCCGATGGCGTCTGAGGCAGTATCCGCTACCGGAAAAAATTCGACTTGAGAATATTGAACCGAACCGGATAAAAACCTATTTTAGTGATTCGGAATGGGAGTTGTGGAAAACCGATCTCTTTGATGTTCCTCCCTGGCCGGATATTCCTTTGAAAAAAGAGGAATTGGTGAAACGATTGTTGCCATGGAAGTTTAAGGGTACAGAGTCTATAGACCCCTCAGAAAAAAAACAAGAAGATAGAGTAACTATAATTGATTATTTCTCAGGTGCAAATAAGCATTTGCAACGAGAAATGAAAAAATATCGTTTTCTGGAGAGAAGTCCGGAATTTTTTCGAAATTTATGGGGCCATCATCGATATTTCATTTTTAAGAGAAAACAATGATCTCTATTGTAATACCTTCCTATAACTCAGCAACAACTATCGAACGGTGTTTATCTTCTCTCTACCGACAGGATTATCCCGGGGACTATGAAATTATTGTGGCTGATAGCTCGATTGATGAGACCCCGGAGATTATCACCCGCCAATTTCCGGAGGTTAAACTGGTTCGATTTAACCAAAAAACAGATCCCGGCACCGCTCGTTCGGAAGGTGTACGAAACTCAAAAGGTGAATTGATTTTGTTCATTGATTCCGACTGTGAAGCGGAAGATGGATGGATAAGAAAAATGGTAGAAACTCACCGGGCATTTCCGGATGTCGCTGCTGTTGGAGGGGCTGTTATTAATGGAAACCCGGAACATGATAATATCGCATGGGCAGGATACATGGGTGAATTTCGGGAGTTTATCCCTCAGCAACCACCTGGATTTGTGAAGCATATACCGACCTTAAACATTTCGTACAAACGATGGGTGTTTGATAAAATTGGTTATTTTAATCCCCGCTTTTATCCTCAGGAAGATTTGGTGTTTAATTAT
>RFIL01000473.1 GCA_003695285.1 Calditrichota bacterium | reverse complement strand
CTCCAACCAGCGGTTCTCCGGTGCGGGAATTAATTACTTTTCCCTTAAGAATGAAATCCCGAGCCACTAAGGGTAGAAGCAAGAGACTGAGGGTTAAGAAGGTAAAGGTGAGATGTTTTTTCATGTTGGCCTGGTCATGAATTGAACAGGATGTTACAAGCTCTCCTGGGTCTTACAACCACTCATCTTCAATATCATGACGAGCTTTACCGGTCATCGGTACAAATCGAACCGGGATTTTGCGTTGCTTTTCGACCCGATCTTCGTGTTTAATTAACAAAATTAATTCCTGTTGCTCCACACCGACCGGCAGAATCATTCGCCCCCCAACAGCCAATTGCTCAATTAATGAAGGGGGAATATAACTGGGGGCAGCCGATACGATAATGGCATGAAAAGGTGCATGTTCTTCCCAGCCTTCATAGCCATCTCCAATCTTAAAAAACACATTTTGATAATTCAGCTCCTCCAACTTCTTCTGAGCTTTGCGAGATAATTCGGGGATGATTTCAATGGTGTAAACCTCTTTGGCTAATTCTGCCAGCACCGCGGTTTGATACCCGGAACCGGTACCAATTTCCAGCACCTTTTCCTCACCGGTCAGGTGAAGCTGGTCAATCATATAAGCCACAATAAAGGGTTGAGAGATGGTTTGATTCATACCGATAGGGAGCGGCTCATCATTGTAGGCACGGTCTTCTAAACGATGGGGGACAAACAGATGGCGGGGAACTTTTTCCAGGGCCTCTAACAAACGTGGTGTCTGGACACCCCGGCGCACAATCTGGTTTTTAACCATTGCCCGGCGTTTTTCAGCATATTTATCTTCTCCATTTGCCTGTCGAGCTTTTTTTGTTTTCACCCTGATCTGCCCCACTGACTAAAGTATCTTTAATATCTTAGCTGTGGTAATCATTAAATTTATTAGCGTATTCTGTACCTAAAGACCGGAATCTCCAGAAGAAGAGTCTTTACTACAACTCTTTTTAACATCGCTGCTTTTAGAAGTTAATACGGTTTGTTGAGTTTTCAAAATCGGAATGCGGTAAAATTTCTAATTTGTTTTGCTTTTGCCGGAGTTTAACAAAGTATCTTCCATACATTGCTGGTAAATAACTTCCAGGTTCTCCAAAAATCCCTCAAATTGGAAAAACTGTTCGACCCGCAACCGACCCCGGATGCCCATTTGCTGACGGAGATCTGGTTCCCTCAGCAGTTCCAACAATCCTCCGGCCAGGGCATCTTCATCACCCGGTGGTATCAGAATCCCGGTTTCTCTATCCACCACGATTTCCGGGACCGCTCCGGTAGAAGAGGCCACCACCGGAAGCTGCATAGCCATGGCTTCCAACAGAGTTACCCCAAAGGACTCCTTGTAGGATGGGAAAACGAAGATATCCATCGCTTGCATGAGGTGGGTGACATCTTCTCGAAATCCAGTAAAGGTCAAACATTCATCCAGTGAAAGTTCTTTTGCCAGTGCATGTACCTCTCTCTCATAGGCTTCCTCCCCAAAACTGGCTCCACCAACGATGAGAAAATGTACCGGGATGTCCGTGGCATTGATCAGGATTCGGGCGGCTTTCAATAGTTCCCGATGACCCTTTTTCGGGGTAATTCTCCCGACCATTCCGATCACCAACCGGTCCTGTGGAATATTGAACTCCCTTCGCACATCCGCTCTATGGTTTCTCTCCAGAGGATACTTATTTAACTCAATCCCATTCCACAGAGTGGTGACCCGAGAAGCCTCTACCGGGCAGGTTCGCAAAACATTTTCCCGAATAAAGTGGGAAATGGCCAGAATTCGGTTTACCCGACTGTATAACCAGCGATGAATGGGATCTCGTTTGCTAACCCCACTGGCCATGTGCCGGGTTAATATCAGAGGAGTGGAAAACCTTCCCCAGCGTAACGCGGGAACAATGGTGGAGAGGTCGTGAGAGAGATGGGCATGGATAATATCCCATTCTCCCTTGTTGAGAAATTGGCGAAGTTGACGGATACTTGTGAGAAGTTGAGCATCTTTCCGGAACAGCGGGACTACTTCCAGGGAATGGGCTTGTGCTTCCCTTGCGATCTGTGTCTCTGGTTGACACATCAGCACTACCTGATGACCGCGATTTTGCAACGCATCGGCAATTTTAACAGCTTCCATTTCCAGCCCACCCCAGGAAGGTGAACCACATGTCTGGATAATTCTCATCGCACCTCTGCAAAAATCATTCATGTATGTTCAGCATCTCCTGCAAAACGTACACGATCATGAGTGGGAATACAACGAGAAAAGTAATCCTGAGAATTAATCAATCGGAAAAGGGGGCATATTCCACCAGCCCCCTTGATTTTCCGATTCTCCTCCCCAACAATTTACTTCACTACCAACATTTTTCTAATCTGGAAAAACCCGCTTTGAAATTGCAACTGGTAAAAATACACCCCGCTGGCCAACCCCCGCGCATCCCACTGGTATTGGTAACTCCCTGCTGCCAGGGTTTCCGAAACCAGCGTGGCGACTTCTTCGCCCAGGTTGTTGTAAATCTTCAGGGTGACAAAACCGCTCTGGGGAATAGTAAACTCAATCGTGGTGGATGGATTAAAGGGGTTGGGGTAGTTCTTCTTCAAAATCATCTGTTCAGATGTGCTCCGGTAACTCACTTTCGGTCCAATCGCGATAGTCAAACTCTCATAACGTCCCAAATCCGGCGCCTTCCCATTATATCTACTTTTCGCAACCGCCAACAGGGTATCATTCTCAATGATTAAGAAGTCTGTTCCGGCGTCAATACATGGAGAAGAAATCATTAAGCGATAATTACTCGCTTCCATATCTACAAAGTTCGGTTCCATATCGATGTTGTTCTCCAACCAATTTACCCGGCTGTAACCATTGCTCGGGATACCGGGTAATCCCCCCTGAATGTTGGAATAGGTGACGGTAATGGTATTGGGCAACTGGTAGGGCAGGGCATAAATTTCCTCGGGCGAATTATACCATAAAATGGTATTGGCAAGGGTTAGGTTGACGTTGTTAAACACCGCAATGCCGCCGCCATCGCTTGTGGCTTCATTATTGGAAATGGTGATATTCATTAATATGGGCTCGGAATTCGTCTCACAGAAAAACCCCCCCGCCCCACTGCAAACTGCTGTTGTCTGTCACCGAGAGATTCCGCAGCACCGGGCTGGAATTGAACAAGTAAAATCCGCCCCCGCCATTCTCACATTGGTTGTTGCTAACGTTCACCTCATAAATTTCCGGAGACGAATCCCATAATAAAACCCCACCGCCCACATTAGGTGCCTCCCAGACCGGGGATAATGCGGTGTTATCCTGGATATCAAGATTCCGAAGCAAGGCAGTGGAATTCTTCAGGAAGATACCCCCACCACCGGCAGAATGGTTATCGGTGACAATCAGGTGCTCCAACATCGGGGAGGCATTTTCGCAAAAGATGCCCCCGCCATAAAGAAACGGTTTTACCCCGCTGTAATTGCGGAGAGTGCCGCTGCCGTTTCTGACCGTGATGCCGATAAACCGGGTGGTGGAATCTTCTCCACTGGTAACTGAAACCACACTCCCTTTTTGAGCACCATCAATTATCGTGGCAGCGATGTAGGAGATATCATCTTCTAACAGAAAAAGCGAGCCCACCACAATACTTTTTCCCCTCAAGTCGATGTTCTCAAAATAAACTCCCGGGGCAATTAATACCGTATCTCCTTCCACCGCCGCGTTGACTCCCGCCTGGATGGAACTGTAATCACTGGGAATGCGGTGAATATTTGCCTGGATGAAATCTATAAAAACGCATACAATGATAAAACCAATGGATAAAATTTTCATGATAACCTCCCTCCCAAGGATGTTATACATTGAACAAAATAGATCAGCGCCACTCTCTCCTTTGGTGTCACTGATTCCCCCGAAAATTAAGTTTCTCCCTTACCGCTCTTCTTCCCGGTTCCTGCGGATACCTAAAAAACAAGCGTCATGCTTTGTCGGTGTAAAGAACAGATCCTCCATAGTGTTTGGTTAAATTTTTATGAAAATTTTATTCACAAATTATCCTTTTCAGAAAACCTTTTCTACCAGATATGGCGCAAATAGTACCACAAATGTAGCATTTTTTAACTCAGAGCTTGAGTGGGCTTAATCCTCCCGAAGATTGCACACCTTCGGGAGGTTAAGAGCGGATGATCTATCTGAGTAAAATCATTTTCCGTGACTGCCTGAAATTGCCCGCTTCAATCCGGTAGAGATAAATGCCGCTTGCCACTTTTACCCCACGATCGTTCCTGCCATCCCACTTCACTTCCCGGTGTCCGGCATTCTGTTTTTCATCTGCCAAAGTTCTCACCAATTGACCCAGCAGATTGTAGATTTTCAATGCCACGTGAGTATTTTCTTTCAGGGCATAGCGAATGGTGGTGGAAGGATTAAAGGGGTTGGGGTAGTTTTGTTCCAGGGCAAATTCTTTCGGTATCCCCATTTTCTCAGGCTCGATGCCGACAACAACCCGATCCAGCCGGGCTGCCATACCGGCGACCGCCTGAAATCCAATCGAGCCGATCACCGTGCCGGCGCCGGTGGTTTTGTCAATTGAAATTAGATTGTTGGGATTCTGCCCGCCCCCTTTAGCGCCGTACAGATTTCCGGCTTGATCGAAGAAAATATCCGGCGTTGATCCCCCCAGACCGGTTTGCCCAATCAATGTGGCGGCTCCAGTAGTGACGTCTATGGTATACACTGCATCCGGAACATTGGCAAACTGACTGGCACCAGTGGTTGCATACAGGGTGCCGTCCGTAGGATCAAATGCCATTCCCCTCATAAAATCTCCTGTAGAACCAATCGGGGTTGCCGCCCCGGTGGTGGTATCAATGACAAAAAGTGTGGCAACGGGGGGATTACCGCCCAGCCCGTAGAGCACATCATTTCCGTCAAAAGCGATGCCATCCATAAAAGGCTGCCCGATGCTACCGACGAAAATCGCTCCACCGGTGGCTGCATCGATGCGATACAGACCAATCCCCTCATTGGAAAAACCGGATGCAGCGTAAATATCCCCGGAGGAAGTGATTGCCAGGCCCGGAATAGCCGACAAACCGGTGGGTCCAATCAAGGTGCCGGCG
>RFIL01000472.1 GCA_003695285.1 Calditrichota bacterium | reverse complement strand
TGCACTGATGTCATGGCATTAGAAACAGAGTTTCTTTAACTATTGCGTTCCATCCCGGCTGGCCGGGATTGGAACGAGAAGTAACTCGAAACCTGTGCTACTTTGGTAGCCGCATGCTTTAGCTTGCGGTGGGGGGCAGGGGGATCAAAACAAGTTTTGATGATCCGGTTTTCCCCTGTCTCTCATGGTGTAGCGACTATTTTTTTGTTACCAAACTCCGGATTGGGAACGAGGAATATATTCTTACTCCATCACTCACCATTCCATCACTCCACCACTCACCATTGGCAATTCACCATTCTCAATTATCAATTCACCATTCACGCCCCTGTCAATGGTGCGACCTTTGAAATTTTATTTTTGATAAAACAAATTCTTTTTAGTAACTTTACCCGATTAAGACAAATTAGAGGAGATTGCCTGTGGATGTTTTTGACAAATGTCGTGATTTTAAAGCTGCAGAGGATTACAAAGAACGTGGTTTGTATCCGTATTTCTTCCCGATAGCGGAGAATCATGGGCCCCATGTGATTATGGATGGTCGTGAAGTGATTATGATTGGTTCCAACAATTATCTGGGATTGACGAAAGACCCACGAGTTCAGGAAGCGGCGATTAAGGCGATTGAAAAATTCGGTACCAGTTGTTCCGGTTCCCGTTTTTTAAATGGTACTCTGGAACTCCATGAAGAACTGGAGGCACGTTTAGCCAGATTTGTTAAAAAAGAAGCAGCACTGGTATTCAGCACCGGTTACCAGACCAATTTAGGTGCTATCTCAACCCTGATGGATAAAAAAACTATCCTGATTACAGATAAAACCAATCATGCCAGTATCTTTGATGGCATTTTCCTTGGTTCCGGCATCAATATGGGTGCCAAGATTCGGCGATTCAAACATAATGACATGGATGATCTGGAGAACGTTCTGGAACGGACAAATCCTGAATTGCCGAAGATGGTCATCACCGATGGCGTATTTAGCATGGAAGGGGATATTGTGCATCTCCCCCGGATGGTGGAAATTTGTAAGAAATATAATGCCCGAATTTATCTGGATGATGCTCATGGGCTGGGAGTTATCGGCGCAACCGGTCGTGGTACCATGGAACATTATCAGCTTTTCGATGAGGTGGATCTGGTCATGTGTACTTTTAGTAAATCCTTTGCCTCTCTGGGTGGTTTCGTGGCCGGAACAAAAGAAGTCATCAATTACATCAAACATCATTCCCGCCCCCTTATTTTCAGTGCCGCCATTCCACCCGCCAACATTGCGGCTGTGTTAAAATCTCTGGAAATAATTGAACAGGAACCTGAGATAGTTACCCATTTGCAGGAGATTGGGGCAAAAATGCGACGGGAATTCAAAGCGTTAGGGTTTGATACCGGAGAGTCGGAAACGCCAATTATTCCGATTTTGGTTCGAAATGTAGAAAAGACCTTCTTTTTCTGGAAAGCGCTTTTTGATGCCGGTATTTATACCAATGCGGTGGTGAGTCCGGCTGTACCTCCGGATAGAAGCCTGTTGCGCACCAGTTTTATGGCAACCCATAGCGATGACGATTTAAACATAGTTCTGGAAACCTTTAAGAAGGTCGGGAAGCAACTGGGTATCATCTGACCCTCTCTTGTAAGAACATTTCCACTCTGGAAATACCCTCAGGAAACTAACTGAATTGGTATATGAATGAGGCACAGGGGAATAGGGGTTAATGCTTGCATATCGGTTGAAAATGATTTGTTCCCGGATTAAATAACAAGGAGGCTTCTGTGGGTGGAAACATCGAGATACGAACCATTCGTTCATCAGCAGATTTAATGAAATTTATCAAGTTTCCCTGGCAAATTTATCGCAACGATCCCAATTGGGTTCCTCCCTTGATAATGGACAGGAAAAAGTTTCTTAGCAAGGAAAAGAATCCGTTCTTTAAAGAGAATCCCACCGAGTTTTATCTTGCCTATCGCGATGGCCAGCTGGTAGGTCGGATCGCCGCCATCCTCAACAAACAACACAATGAATTTCACCAGGAAAATATTGGCTTTTTTGGTTTTCTGGAAGCGGTGAACGATCGGGAAGTTTTTAAAGCCCTGCTGGATACGGCTAAAGATTGGCTCCGTCAATTTAACTGCCAGGCGATGCGAGGGCCCATGAATCCCAGTACCAATGATGAGGTGGGATTTCTGATCGATGGGTTTGATACGCCTCCCTACTTTATGATGACCCATAATCCGCCCTATTACGTGGAGATAATGGAAGAGTTGGGATATCGCAAAGCGAAAGATTTATATGCTTACTATCTGGATGAAGAAACCGTTCAAATTACCCCCAAGGTTCAGCGGGTATATGATGTCCTGCAGAAGCGTTATCCGGTTAAATTACGCACTGTTGACATGAAGCATTTTGATGAAGAGTTGGAGGTTGTGCGAGAGATTTACAATGATGCCTGGGCACGGAATTGGGGATTTGTTCCCTTAACCCCTGCTGAATTTGATTTTATCGCCGACGATTTTAAGAAAATTCTTGATCCGGATTTAGTGTTAATCGGAGAATACAAGGGCGATGCTGCCGGGTTTTTGCTGGCACTTCCCAATTACAACGAAGTGTTTCAACGGATTAGCAATGGGCGACTTTTCCCTTTTGGCCTGTTTAAATTTTTATGGTACAAAAATAAAATCAAAACGCTACGCATTATAACCCTGGGAATTAAACAAAAATACCAACCGTTGGGTTTGGGTGCTTTGTTCTATATTGAAATCATCAAACGTGGGCTTGCAAAAGGCTACCGGAGTGGTGAGATGTCCTGGATTTTAGAGGACAATGATTTAATGAACAAAGCCGCGCAAATGCTGGGGGGGAAGGTTTATAAAACCTATCGGATTTATGAGACGGATTTGTAACTCATCCTCGATGGCCTCCTCCGTAATAAAGGCAAAGGGGAGTAAAATCTCTTGCAATGGCCAAAGTAATTTGTAAAATGAGTAGAGATAAAGATACTTTAAAATACCTTTTCTTGTTTAAGAAAACCAATCCACCAGTCTCATGCAAAAGGTTAAAACATTTCTATGGTGGATGTGTTTGGTTCTTTGTTTTCTGGGAAAAAGTGTCGAAGCAGAGACTGATAAAATTGTTAAAGTGCTGGATAGTAATCTTTTTGAATTAAAGGACGGCACTCAAATCCGCCTGGCTTTTGTATCCACCCCCTCAATTCGCGACAGCAATCGGCT
>RFIL01000471.1 GCA_003695285.1 Calditrichota bacterium | reverse complement strand
GCTGGGTGTAAAAGGAGCCGGAGAAACGGGTACCATTGGTAGCACCCCGGCTATCGTCAATGCGGTGATTGATGCTCTTTCTCCCTTCGGAGTAAAAGACATACAAATGCCCCTGACCCCCCAACGGGTCTGGCAGGCAATGCAAAAATAGGAAATTAGACCAATAATAAAAAAACCACAGAGAACACAGAGTTTTTTATTTAATGAAAGATTATTTTAGCAAAGATTTGACCAGCAAAATAATATCCTGTGCAATCGAGGTACATACAAATCTTGGACCGGGTTTACTGGAAAATATCTATGAAGAAGCATTGGCTCGGGAGTTTACTTTGAGAGGCATTTCGTATGAAAGACAAAAAGAAGTGACCATTACTTACAAGGGCTATGAAGTTGGTGTTCACAGAATAGATTTTCTGGTAGAAAACCAAGTTGTTGTGGAGTTAAAGGCTGTTAATGAACTTCATAAGATATTTGAAGCACAGGTATTGACTTACTTAAAAGCTACCGGAAAAAAAGTAGCATTGCTCATCAATTTTAATACTGTGATGCTAAAAGATGGGATTAAAAGATTAGTTCTTTGATTAACGAATTATTTAGATGTGTTATCCTTTAATTCTCTGTGTTCTCTGTGGTTCGATCAAATAAGCAACCAAGCAAGAGGAGAAAAAATATGATACCAGCCAAGTTTGATTATGTTCGGGCGAGTTCGGTGGATGAAGCCCTGAACTTGCTCCGGGAATTTGGAGATGATGCCAAAGTTCTGGCCGGAGGGCATAGCTTGCTTCCCTCGATGAAGCTTCGTCTCAGCACCCCCGCCAAAGTTATAGACATTGGGAAACTGGATGAGTTGAAATATATCAAAGATGAAGGGGATGTCATTGCCATCGGTGCAGGCTCCACTCACCGGGACATCGCCACTTCGTCAGAGTTATCTTCCAAGGCCCCATTGCTCCAGGAAGCCGCGGCAGCCATTGGAGATGTTCAGGTGCGAAATATGGGTACCATCGGTGGGAGTTTAGCTCATGCGGATCCGGCGGCAGATTATCCCGCTGCTCTACTGGCTGCAGAAGCCGAAATTGTTGTCAAAGGCAGTGGTGGTCAACGCACCATTTCCGCGCTTGATTTTTTTCTGGGATTGTACCTGACCGCCCTCCAGCCCGATGAACTCATTCTTGAGGTGCGGGTGCCGGTTCAGCCCGATGGCGCCGGAAGCGCTTATTTAAAATTTCCGCACCCGGCATCCCGATTTGCAGTGGTCGGTTGTGCAGCTATGGTTCATAAATCCGGTGGCGTATGCGATCTGGTGCGAGTGGCTTTTACCGGAGTCGCCGATCATGCCTTCCGTGATAGCAATGTTGAATCCGCTCTGAATGGAAAAGCACTTGACGAATCCACAGTTAGCGCAGCAGCGGACTTAGCTGCCCAGGGTGTCGATCTGATGGGTGACGCTTTCGCCTCAGAAGACTATCGCCAACATCTGGCAAAGGTCTATGCCAAACGGGCAATCCTGGAAGCAGCTGAACGAGCTTCCGGTTAAGATTGTTTTTTCAATTTAATTGTCCGGACGGGAAGGAGATTTTCCCGTCCGGTACTTTTTTATGATCACCAACTCCTCTCTTTCCACCCGGGATGAATTCTTAAAATTTTCATACCTCAGTTGAACATATCGGTCACACATCCTTTGTGATATCTGTGCCACTTTTTAATAAATAAATTTTTTAATTTGTGAAATGCATCTTCTCAGGAAAAAAAGAAACTCGCAAATTATCATACTTAAATATGGCACCAGTCTGAAACGAACAGGAGTAGTCTCAAAAGAACCGAAATCGTATGATAAATCCAGCACATCTAATCTAACCACGGTTGGTTTCTTTTTTTCGAAAATTTTATTTCCTAACCGTCGTTTATAAAACTCAACAAGCATCCGGAAGAAAATTGTAGATATGCTTTACTCTGAAAGGTGTTGACATGAATGTAGTTCAATTTTTTACGTTACCAACATCAGAAGATATGTTAAAGAAACTTCTGGCTATTGCCATATATGATTGTGGGAATGCAGAGGATTTAAAATTCGATCATATTTCATTGCAAGCCATCTTCAGAGATAGTTTAAAAAAAGCATCACAGAAAATCATAAGAAGTGAAAAAACATTTCAGCAATTAATGAATTCTCTTCAGGATGAAACAGCCAGAGAAAAGATTGAACGCCTCTCCAATCATCAGGATACTTCTTTTGAAGAACATGTTAGCGAACAACTTTCCAGACACATCAGTGAACGGAATGCCGGTAAAATTGCTAATGCCTTAGGAGAGGAACTCCTTTTTCAAATTCGGCTATACCCGGAATTATTGGAACAAATTGTCTATCACTATCGCCATCTTTTAGAGCAACCCCAATGGAATTTTCCCTTGGAGTTCCCCAGCGAGGAGGCAGAACCACACAGCACCACCTCCTCCCTGGATGTAGAACGACACTTCATTCGTTTGTTCATAAACAATCCGGACTCCGGTCAACTTCCTTATTGGGATGAACATTTTTATATCTGGCCGGTACGGGGGATGCGGAAAATAGAGGATTGTCTCAAAAACTCCCCGAATTTACTCATCCTGGGAGGAAGTGGTTCTGGTAAAACAACGTTGATTTCCGCCTATCTTCATATTCAGGTCGCACAGAAGCAGTTTTCCGCTGAAGATGTTTTCTATTATCGGTTTGTTAATAATATTTCAAATTATACTTCATTTCTCAATAGCTTGCTTTCGTTTTGCAACCTTTCGGCGGATGAAGAAGATGCCATTGATATTCTGTGGAGACACATTGCCAATCGGAAAGCCATATTTGTTCTGGATGATGTAGGACGTGCAGATGAAGAACTCGTTAAAAGACTCCTCACCCCTCTGTGGGAAACTATCAAAAAAAATAAAGTGGGTGGTAAATGCATCTTTTTAAGCCGGGAAAAACCCGAAGGCATAGACATTCATGCGAATGAGGTTTATCAATATCCCGGTCTTTCCCAGGCGGAAGGAAATGCCCTGCTCCGGGATAAATGGGCTCTGGACATCCCCACCCATTCCCGTAAAATTCTTGCCTATAAATTAAAAGGATTACCACCGTTGTTCATCATCTTCAGAAATTGGTGGACTTTTGAGACACATACCGATACGGAGTTGGAACGATTCATTGAGCATTTGCCTTCCAATGAAGCCGCACTATATCAGTATTCGGGAAAACATCTGCATACAACTTTTGAGAGAACCGATCCCCGTTTAAACAGTTTATTGTGTGCAGCCAGTATCTTCCGGCAACCGGAAACCGAAGCATTTTATGAAAAAACCTATCAGCAAATCGGAGGTGGGGAGTTTCAACAAGTGCTTGAGTTGTTGGTTGAGTGGCATCGCTTGCTCTCCTTCGATGATCATCTAAATCGTTATGACTATGCTTTACCCTTAAAGGATTTTTATTACCATCTAATTTGTACACCACAGATGAGGCGGATACTTCATAGTATTGCCGGCACCTTATATCGGGAAAGGGCACAACAGACAGGTAACATTCAAGATGCACTGGAAAGTGCATATCATTTCTACAAAGCGGAAGATGAACGAGAAGCCGCCATGCAGGTGCAGGAGGTGCTTTCCAGTGGGAGCGTTAATGGGAATTTTTCCGGACAAATTTTTGAACTCTTGAGGAATTTAAATCTGGAAGCATTGGATAATAAACAGATGAAAATTCAAGTGCTTTACAATCGAGGGCAGTTGTATTTTCAACAGGGAGAGCTGGATTTAGCGGAAAAAGATCTGGCCTTATGCGAACAGCTTCATCCTCCGAAAAACCTGCAGGGTTCGGTTTTGTTAACGCACGGGAAAATTGCCAAACGACGGAATGAAACTGAATTGGCGGTTCGCTTTCTCCAGGACTCCATGGAATTATTTGAGGCACTGGAAGATGAACAAAATATAATACAAGCCGCCGGAGAATTGGCTGAAATTTTATTAGAAAAACAAGAATTTGATCAGGTTTTGAAAACCCTTCGTCGGGTGGAGCCTTATTGCGAAAAAGTTCAGGATGACCGTTGTAAAGAAAAGATTTATTTCCATCTCGGTCAAATATATGCGGAAAAGCTGGAATGGGATGTCGCGTTAAATTACTTCCAGAAACTGTTACAAATTTACAACCATCGAAATGACACGGCCGGAATTGTCTCGGTTTTAGAGCAGATGGCTCAAATTCATGAAGCCCTGGAAGAATGGAATCAGGCCATTGAGAATTATTATGAGAGTTTACAACTCCGGGAAAAACTGGACGATTGGAAGGGGTTAGCGGAGTGTTATGAACACCTGGGCAATCTTTACAAACGCAAAGATGAGCTGGATCTGGCCATTGATTTTTATCAGGAGGCTCAGGAGCTGTTCCGCCAGCATGAATATACTACCGGTCTGGCGACAATTTACATGGAGCTGGGTGATGTCTATCTACAAAGGGAGGAGTGGGACCTGGCACTGGGCTTTTATCAAAAATCCCAGGAGATTTTTGAGAAGACCGAAGATGTTCGCGGGATTGCTAAGTCCTTTGAAAAAATTGCAGAGACATTCCGTGCTCAGAAAGACTGGGAGCGCTCTCTGGATATGCTGGAGAAAGCACTGGAAATTCGAGAGCGATTGGGCGAGAGTGATCTCACAGATGTATATCTCCAGATAGGGGATACCTATTTTGAAAAAGGGGAACTGGAACATGCCCTATCGGTCTATCAACGATGTATTGAGATGAAACAAACCGTCGGTGATTCAGCCGGTGCAGCCGGTATCTATTACAACATGGGTAAAATCAGCCAGGATAATGGACATCTGGAAGATGCCTTGAACTATTTCAAACAAGCGAAATCCCTTTACGGATTAACACAACACGCACGCGGTATTGCTCGCTCGCTACATGCTATCGGAAGTGTACATCAACAAATGGGTGATTGGGATTCTGCTTTAGAAGTGTATAAACAAGCCCTTAAAATTTATGACTATATTGGAGACTCCAAAGGGGTGGCAACAGTTTGCTATACCCTGGGTACTGTTTTTCACGATCAGGGAGATTGGGAGCAGGCACTGAGCTATTATCACCAAACGCTACCGCGATATGAGAAGAGTGGAGACCTGCTCAGTATGGCGCAGGCGATTGGTAACATCAGTTCCATTGAGTTTGAACAGGGAGAGCACATCAAAGCCATCACCCATCAAATCGAAGTATTGCTTTATTTTTACGATCACGATCACCGGGAACTGGTGGATAAAGTACTTTCCAATCTGGTAGCCTGTCATCAGGAATTGGGGGCGGAAGTGTTTCAGCCATTATTGCAAAGATGTCTACAGCGGGTAGCGAACAACGGGGTGACCTGGGGAAAACATCTGGTGATTATTCCGGAAAAAGCCGCTTCGATGATTCGCCAACTTTTTCCAGACAACTGACCTTATTCTTCAATTTCACCTTCCCAGTCATTTGTTTCCAGATTACCCTCCGGGGTACGGGAAAGTTTTTGAATTTTCTTCTCAGCTTCCTCCAACCGCGAATTACAGAATTCAATCAACTTCATACCTTCTTCATAAAGCTTGATGGACTCTTCCAGGGAAACTTCCCCGGCTTCCAGCAATCGGGCAATTTCCTCAAGCCGTTTGAAGGCATCTTCAAAGGTCATCTTTTTACTCATGCTTATCTCCTATCTGTTGAACTTGTGCTGAAAATCCTCCTTTAAATAATTTCACCTGCACCTGATCGGAAAGATGAATTTGAGCAACATCTTTTACCACTACACCATCCTTAAAGCAAATGCTATATCCCCTCTCCAGAATCGCATCGGGGTTCATGGATTGGATTTGTTTTTTTAACGTTTCCAGGCGACTCTCTTTTAACTGGAGTTGATGGGTAAGGATCATCTGAATCTTTCGTTGCAGGTCATCCACCTGTTGAAGATATTGATACACCTTATCTTGCGGTTGTCGAAAGCCGTAACTGGTGCGAATATTTTCCAAAGCAGTACGGGCGTTCGTAATTCGTTTATTTAGCAGGGTTACAAATTTTTCAGCAAAATAGAGCAACTGCCCCTTAATTTCACTCTTATTGGGAACTACCAATTCCGCCGCCGCCGAGGGCGTCGGAGCACGTCGGTCCGCAACAAAATCGGCGATGGAAAAATCCACCTCATGCCCAACAGCGGAAATGATGGGAATGTGAGATTTAAAAATTGCCCGGGCGACCACTTCTTCATTGAATGCCCATAAATCTTCCAGCGAGCCTCCACCTCGCCCAACAATCAAAACATCAACCTTCCCATAGCGATTGAAATCGGCTATCGCCTGTGCGATTTCTTCTGCCGCACCTTCCCCCTGCACCCGAACCGGATAGAGAATAATTTCGATTCCCGGAAATCGTCGTTTCAAAACACTGATGATGTCTCGAATGGCAGCACCGGTCGGAGAGGTAATTACCCCCACTCTTTCCGGAAATAGGGGTAGGGGTTTTTTATGCGCTTCATCAAATAATCCCTCGGCCAGTAATTTTTTCTTCAATTGTTCAAATGCCATCTGTAAGGACCCGACCCCGGCCGGATGCATCTGCTGAACAATCAGTTGATAATTGCCTCCTCTTTCATAAACCTGCAGGTCTCCTTCCACAATCACCTGCATACCATTCTGAGGTTGAAAAAGCAACCTCCCTGCCCGGAATTTCCACAATGCACAACTGATCTGCGCATTTTCGTCCTTCAGAGTAAAATAAATGTGACCGGAAGTGTGTCGTTTGAAATTTGAAATCTCGCCTTCCACCCAGAGACGGGGGAAGCTACTTTCCAGAAGTTCCTTAATCTGGCGAGTTAATTGACTGACTGTTAAAATCGGCTGATCCATGTCATCCTGAATAGATTGGAGGTGAACTTCTGGTGGTGATGAATCCACCAAGCCAAAAAAGCGCAGAGTGAACATTCCCCGCGCTTTAATAGGTTAATATCTGATAATGTTAGTTTACAAGATGCCAGGCATCTCCCCGGAAACTTCACCTGCTACTCCCATCATCCGGGAAATTGAGGGTAAATATAACGCTCTATTGTTCGTTGAAAGAAGATGCTCCATTTTCATTTTTTTAAGCCGTTGGGAGTCATCCTGTAAACGAATGGGTCGAACTCAAAGCATAAATCTGAAATCTTCCCTTGAGTTCCCCAGGAGATATTCAATTATCGAATTTTCTTTTTATGTCGATTTTTTCGTAATCGTTTTTTTCGTTTATGGGTTGCCATTTTATGACGTTTTCGCTTACGACCACAGGGCATAAAATCACTCCTCTTGATTTAATTTTTCCTGAACTATTTAAAATTCCAATTAATTCTGTTGCGAAGGTTGCTCCGCCTGGCGATGGATGTTTTCCAGATATCGCATGGCTTGTTGTGCCTGCTGAGATTGAGGCGCAACCTGGGTTAAACGGGACCAGGCTTGTTTTAATTTTTCCATTTCCCCTTTATGTATGGCGATAATTCCCAGATTATAGAGGGCATTGATATGATCCGGTTCCACCTG
>RFIL01000470.1 GCA_003695285.1 Calditrichota bacterium | reverse complement strand
TTTTGAAGAAAACTTCCTTACCGAACCCGGTTTAGCCTGGACTGTTTCCCGTTCTATTCCTGAAGATAGTGCATTGTTTCTGGCATCCAGTATGCCGGTCAGGGATTTTGACATGTATGCATTTCCATCGGGAATAACACGAGTGGCTGCCAATCGAGGTGCCAGCGGTATAGATGGAACCATTGCTTCGGCTGTCGGGTATTCCAGAGGGTTAGAAACGCCGGTCATTGCAGTGCTGGGGGATCTCGCCTTATTGCATGATATGAACTCGTTACACTTGCTTCGGGAATTATCTCATCCCATGAAGATTGTCGTCATCAACAATCATGGGGGTGGAATCTTCTCTTTTCTGCCAATCCGGGAACAAAAGGATATCTTCGAAACCTATTTTTCTACCCCCCATAATTTTAGTTTTTCTCCAATTGCGGAAATGTTTTCATTAAATTATTTTCAACCTGAAAACAGTGCTGAATTAAAGAATATTTTAGCAACAACTTCATCGGAACATGTTTTAATAGAAATATTTTCAGATAAAGAAAAAAATTGGCAAGAGCATACACAACTTCAGAAAACCATACGGAAAAAGTTAGATAGTATGCTGAGGGTTAATTTTGCTCAATTAATGGTTTCTGAAAAAGGGAAACAGAAATAATCTTTTCCGTTCATGGTGGACTGAAGAGCAAAAAGCTTAACCTATCCCCATCATTGTGGGGGTATTCATTTCGGGAATTTGGCTATGTCTGTGGTTGAAACAGTGGTATTTGAAGATGTTGAAGGCATTCGCGTTGGTCGATTTAAGGGTAAAATCAATACCACCTGCTGGTTTTATCGGATAGGCCGTACGTTAATTGATACTGGTCCGCCCAATCAATGGAAATGGGTGAAAAATTTTATTGAAGAACGACAGATTGAAAGAGTGGTCATTACCCATCATCATGAAGATCACAGTGGGAACGGTGCACGTATTGTAGAGGAGTTTAAGATACCCATATATGCACCACCCAGCTCAATACCATACCTACAAAATGGATACAAGGTTCATTTATATCGACAAGTGGTATGGGGAAGACCCTTGAATTTCAAAGCCCTTCCAACAACTGTGCCGTTGGAGGTAGGTGAGGGGATGAGTATTCAACTTATCCCGACACCCGGACATTCTGAAGATATGCATTGTTTGCTGATTCCTGAACGACAATGGTTGTTTACAGGCGATTTGTTTATTTCGGAATCGCCTCAGTATGCCAGGGTGGATGAAAACCCACTCCAGGAAATGGAAAGCATTAGAAATATTTTAGAACACAACTTCCGAATTTTATTTTGCGGGCATCGGGGAGTAGTTGAAAATGGTTATCAGGCCCTGGCTGCGAAATTAAACTATTTACAACAACTACAAATTAAAGCAGAATTCTTATACCAGAATGGCCATTCTCTCAATGAGATTACCTACAAACTCCTGGGAAAAGAGAGAGGGCTTAGTTTGATAACAGGTTTTCATTTCACCAAAAAAAATTTGATCAAAAAATTATTAGAGGCAGAAAGTTAGGAGGTGGTTATTATGAAATTGGCTTTGTTGGGTACAGGTCTGATGGGATACCCGATGGCAGAAAAACTGTTAGAAGCGGGATACCAACTGTGTGTCTATAATCGTACCATAGAGAAAGCCCTTCCTCTGGAGCAAGCTGGTGCGAAAGTAGTTTCTACCTCCGCCGAGGCGATTGAACAATCGGATGTCGCGATATTGATGTTAACTGATGCCAATGCTATTTCAGAGGTGCTTTTTTCACCCAAATCTTCGATTTCATTTTCTCAGAAAACAATTATTCAAATGGGTACCATTTTGCCAGAAGAGAGTCTCCAATTTGAAAGTCGGATATGTTCAGGGGGAGGCGTATACCTGGAAGCACCGGTGCTGGGGAGTACTCCAAATGTTATTGAGAAATCACTGTTTACCATGGTTGGCGCCGATTCTAAAGAAGATTTCGATAAATTCCAGCCGATATTTAACGCATTTAGTAAAGCAGTCTATTATGTTGGTCCTGTTGGCAAAGCGGCTGCTTTGAAGCTGGCTCTGAATCAATTAATTGCCAGTCTGGCGAGCGCTTTCTCCCTCAGTCTGGGTTTAATTTTGAAAGAAGAAATTGATGTCGATTTGTTCATGGATATCCTTCGGAAAAGTGCTCTGTATGCTCCTACTTTTGATAAAAAACTGAATCGAATGCTGGAGAGAAACTTCAGCAACCCTAACTTTCCTGCAAAGCATCTGTTAAAAGATGTTCAACTGGTTTCGAGGGAAGTACAAAAATGCGGATTACACACCTCCCTTGTGCAGTCTTTAATTGAGATTTTGCAGCAAACCATTACCGCCGGGCATGGTGAAGAGGATTATTCCGTTTTGTTTAATACCATTTGCCCTCAATAATTTTATGCTAAGGCTGAGGGGGGTGAGATAGGGAACAGGAAAGATATAGAAAATGGATGAACTCACTCGATTATTTGTCTTATTCGGAGTCGGTGTGATTGCCGGGGTGATGAATGTGATGGCCGGGGGAGGTTCATCGCTCTCATTACCGATTTTAATCTTTATGGGACTGGATAGTGCGGTAGCCAATGGTACCAATCGGATAGCGATATTTATCCAAAACATAGCGGCCATCCTCTCTTTTCGTCAGCAAAAATTCCATCAATTTACCACCAGTTTAAAAATGGCAGTGTGGACTCTCCCCGGAGGAATAATCGGAGCATTGGTTGCAATCCGGATTAGTGATGAATGGTTTCAACGAATTTTAGCGGTAGTTCTTCTGGGGGTCATCCTGTCAATGCTCATTCCGCAAAATTACACCACTCAACCTCAAGATAGCTTAAGTGGTTGGAAGCGGTTTCTGATATATCCAGCATTATTTGGTATCGGATTCTATGGAGGGTTTATCCAGGTGGGGGTGGGATTTTTGTTAATGGCTGCACTTTATCACCTCTTACGAGTGAACCTGGTTGTGGTTAACATGCATAAAGTGTTCATTGTTTTCATTTATACCGTTCCGGCATTGGCCATTTTCATCTTTAGTGGTAATGTTGATTGGATCCTTGGGTTAAGTTTGGCTGCAGGTAATTCACTGGGAGGTTGGTGGGCAGCTCGTTTATCAGTAAAAAAAGGTGAAAAAATCATTCGCTGGATTCTTTTCCTGGCATTAATGATTATGGCCTATAAATTATTCCGTTAATGAATATTGGATATTTAAAAATTGAATGGTAATTTC
>RFIL01000469.1 GCA_003695285.1 Calditrichota bacterium | reverse complement strand
GGTCATATTTGAGATGGTGGATTATGATACCATGAGCCAGCTGGCAGCATATGGAGGATTCCCAATCCGATATCCGCATTGGCGGTTCGGGATGGAGTATGATCAGCTTTCCAAAGGCTATCGCTACGGATTGCAAAAAATTTATGAGATGGTCATTAACACCAACCCTTGCTATGCTTATTTGATGCAATCCAATCCGCTGGTGGATCAAAAACTGGTGATGGCCCATGTGTATGCTCACTGCGATTTTTTTAAAAACAATTATTATTTTTCGCATACCAACCGGAAAATGATTGATGAGATGGCCAACCATGCCATTCGAATACGCCGATATATTGATCACTACGGGTTGGAAGCGGTGGAAAATTTTATTGATGTCTGCTTATCTCTGGAAAATCTGATTGATTATTATTCCCCCTATATCAAACGGAAAGATGATGACACCAATATGGGAAATGGATATCGCCGACAATCGATAAAAAAACTTCGAGCGGAAAAGAATTACATGGAAAAATATATCAATCCCCCGGAATTTCTGGAAGCTCAACGTCAGCAGCTGGAAAGTATGCGGGAAGAACAACAGCGATTTCCTTCCAGACCTGAAAGAGATGTGCTTCTGTTCCTGATGGAACATGCACCACTGGAGAACTGGCAGCATGATGTGCTGGGGATAATTCGTGAAGAAGCCTATTATTTTGCGCCCCAGGGGATGACCAAAATTATGAATGAGGGTTGGGCAACATACTGGCATTCTACCATTATGACTCAGAAGCTCTTGAAACCCTCGGAGGTCATCGATTACGCGGAACATCATTCCGGAACCATCGCCAGCCATCCCGGTAGAATTAATCCCTATCGGATTGGTGTGTTGCTATTCAAGGACATAGAAGATAGGTGGAATAAAGGGAAGTTTGGTAAGGAGTATGAAGAATGTAGCGATGTGAAGGCGAAAAAGAATTGGGATAAACAGTTGGGTCTGGGTAGAGAAAAGATTTTTGAAGTGCGGCGTCTGTATAATGATGTCACATTTATTGATACTTTTTTAACGGAAGAATTTTGTCGGGAACATCAGCTCTTTTCCTTTGCGTATAATAGCAACAGTAAACGGTATGAAATAGAATCAAGGGAGTTTCAGCAAATTAAAAAACGGTTTTTACAAAGTTTGACCAATTTAGGTCAGCCAATTATCGAAGTGATTGATGCAAATTTTCAAAATCGGGCTGAGTTATTGCTGCGTCATCTCTATGAGGGAACGGAGCTGGATGTTGGTTACGCAGCAGATACTCTACGCAATTTAAATGTCATCTGGAAAAGACCTGTCCATATTCAAACGGTGATGGAGGAGAGAGAGGTAATCTTGTCGTATGATGGTAAAGAATTGCGTCAGCAATGGATAGGAGACAACTAAACAGTAGGGGTGATGTCATGAATTATGGGCAAAAGATCATTAGCTTGATTCAGGAGGAAAAGGCTCGGGGAGTCTACGCAGATCCGAAACAAAAGTATTATTATTTGCAACACGAAGAAGGGGATCTGCAATTTCAGGTGCGTTTTAAGGATATTGATAAACTGGGAATTGTGCTTGATTATTTATCTATTAAAAAACAAGCCCCCATTCTGGATGTGTCGCTCATCAATCAAAAACTTGATGAACAGGCCGCTGCCGTAGAAAAGAGGATCACCTTCCTCCTGGAAGGGTTTAAGTTAATCGAATTAGACCGCCAGAATAAACGGGCCCAGTTAAGAAGTTATCCACCTCACACCAAGGAAAACTCAAAGTACTATTACGAAATTGTTCTGGATGAAGGAACCCGGGTACACTTTCAACGCTATGAGTATTCCATCCCTGATAAACGGTATCAGAAAATTGATTCTCAACTAACTCTGGAAACGTTTGAGCGACTTCTGGATGAGTTGAGTGATTTACTTAAATAATTCTTCTTGAAGACAGCATCCCTGCGTGTTTTGCACGTCGGGATGCTGTTAATGGGCAAAAGTCTTGATTCCCCCCACTCACCATGAGGGTAACATCATTCTGGACCCTCGAGTGAAACCCTACCTTTATAAAAGACCCCAGCGCTTTCTGAAAAACCACTCTGTCCCTAACAGTAAAATAAAGAGGGGCAGCCAATACAAAAACCGCCAAAGGAAAAATTCCTTGGTAAGAAAATAAGTCCTGGTTTCAAAACTACCAGATGGAAATGATTTTACAAATGCAGCAGGAAAGTAAAATTCCCCTCCGGTATTATAGGCAATTTTTCTTAATAATTCCCCATTAGCAGGTATGTGTTGAAATTCCAGAAAAAAAGGTTTTACAGTCAAACTTCCTTTGCGTTCACCGATCAGCTGTTTATTCCTTTCAGCGTGGATGATATATTGAAACTTGCCTTCCGGTAACCCCGAAAAGAGGGAGCGATAGAATCCATTTCCCAGTGGAAGCATTTCATCGCTAACCTGATAAGCACTATCTCCTTTTAAAGTAATCGTAACGGTTGCATCATAAACCGGTTGATAAAAGTTACCATACACCTGGCCGGTAAAAACCACCGACTCTCCCACATTATAAATTTTCTGTGTGGGTTTTATCTGGATTTGCTCAATATCGTCTTTGTTTACCAGCCATCGGATGGTGCGTTGAAGGAATTCTCGAAACAAGCTCTCCCTGGTTTGATCTTCCTGTAATTGAAAATGCCAGTTACCGAAATTGGCTCCGTTAAAGACAAAATATTTGATCCCGTTTCTCCGATAAGTATATGCTACCGGGATTATGTTATCCTGAGTGGCTGGCATCTCAGTTGTCCGGGGGACGACGAGAAGAAGTTGAACACCCTCAGGGATTTTCAATTGAGGGTAGACCTCTATGGGAGGAAGGTCCTTCCAGAGTTGTTCGTTGATGGTCTCATTTTCATCAATCTGGGTGATAGGGTGGAGACGACCCAATTGGGTTAAAACTGCCAGTTGATTTTCCATGGGACTGATTCTGCTGGTGATAGAGAATGGCAGTTGATCCTGATAGTTTGAGAGAGCGGGAGGAGCGGTCTTCTGGGATATAAACCAGAAAACCGGTACTTTCCTCTGATTGATCTGTTTGAATAGGCTCCTGACCTGATTCGCATCACTGATACCTGTTGGGAATCCATGGAAAATAAAGAGATCTTGTGAGTCTAGGGCAACGGATTGAAAATTTGCCTCATAATACTGACCACGGTTTTTCTCAGTGAGAAAAGTAAAATCATAGTCATTGAGCTGTTTCCCAACAAAGGAAAGAAAATGACGGTCAAAATTCGGAGCACCACTCATCACCAGAATTTTAAGTTTACTTTTTAACACCCTTACCGAAAATGCCTGCCGGTTGTTTTTTTTGGTAATTTCATCCTCCAGGGGTTGGATGAGTACGGTATAATTCAGATCACCGACTTCCCTGGGGGTAAGGGTCAGAGATATTTTTTGCTCAAAACCGGATTGTTGTAAATTGATTATCTTTCTGGCGACTTCTTTTCCGTCTTTCACGATGGTAATCACACTCCGTTGACCTTGAAAACCATTGTTCCAAATCGTTACTTCCACCGGCACCTCTTTATTGACGTAAGTAATTTGATTCGTCTGCACCCTGCGAATGGCTATATCGCGGGGGAGAGCAGTATCACCGATAACAACGGTGGAAATTGGGATGTGAAAATTCCGCAGAAGCCCCAGGGGATTGCTACCACGGTTATAAATACCGTCGGTGACCAGAAGAATCTGTTGTAAGTTTTCACCGGAAAGACTATCAATGATCGTGCTCAGGGCGTTAGATATATCAGTGCCATCTACGCTAAAATCTAAGGTGTCAGTCTGGAGAGGGGTTATATCTACTGCGAATGCATATTCCTCTATTCTCAAACTGTCCAGTTTCTTTTTTTGGCTCTGGATAAAATTTTTCACATATAGTAATGAATCAGCACGTCTTCCGGATTTTTCCGGTATAGACATACTGGCTGAATTATCATATAACACGACCATGAGTGGTGGTTCCTGATGCCTCTCAATGATTTTTAAAACCGGCTCGGTGATGAGAAAAAATATGAGGATTAACAAAATACCACGGAGGACCAGAAGGAAATATTTTCGAACAGAAGACAGGGGAGGCAGTGTACGATGGTAATAATAGAATGCCCCTCCGGCTAACACAATGGCAACGATAATAACAATCCATTCCGGTAGACTGAGTTTCAGAAAAAAATCGGCAATCATAGTTCAGTTATTTCCTTTTCGGTGGAAGCATCTTCTCCACATATTTAAAAACAAGTTACCAAGATAATGAATCTTGAGGCGATCGGCAAATGATGTTATTGGATTTCTTCACCTAACTGGATGGAAGGATAGGCGTTGAGGGAAAAATTACTGGAATACCCCGCTTTCAATCGTTCCAAACCCGCCCGTGCGATCATGGCTGCATTGTCGGTACAATATTGAATTGATGGGAAGAATACCCTGCAATGTTGGTTCTGGGCTTCTTCGGTGAGCATTTTCCGCAACAACGAATTCGCTGCTACTCCCCCGGCTACTGCTATGTCTGTTAATTGGTAAGTTTTTGCCGCTCGAAGTGTTTTGGAAACCAGGGCAGTGATGGCGGCCTGTTGAAAAGCGGCGCAAATATCTGCTAAATGCGCTTTTCGTTCTTCTTCAGAGAGTTGCTGAACAAAATTTAAGACGGCCGTTTTTAAACCGCTATAACTAAAGTCGAAGGTTTTTGATTTTTCCAAACCAATGGGGAATTTTACCAGGGAGGGATTTCCCCGTTGAGCCAGTTTATCGACCTCCGGTCCCCCAGGATAAGGAAGGCCCAATAATTTTGCCACCTTATCATAGGCCTCTCCAACAGCATCATCCCGGGTTTTACCAATCAAGCGGTAGGTAAGGTGCTCCTTTATCACAACCAACTGGGTATGTCCTCCGGAAACAATCAGGCAAAGAAATGGAAACCTGGGGTGGGGGGCTTCTAAAAAGTTGGAGTACACATGACCTTCAATATGATTAACTCCAACGAAAGGGATACCTGTCGCCAGGGAAAGCCCCTTAACAAAATTGACCCCGACCAATAAAGCTCCTACCAGCCCGGGACCACATGTGACGGCGATACCATCCAATTGGTGTTGGGAGACCCCGGCTGTGTCCAGGGCTTCCTGATAGATGGGAATAATTTTTTTTAAATGTGCTCGTGAGGCTAATTCGGGTACCACCCCTCCAAATTGAAGATGGACACTTTGAGAAGATATAATGTTAGAAAGCACTTTGTCATCCTGTATGATCGCCGCAGAGGTTTCATCGCAGGAAGTTTCAATACCTAGAATTGTCATCATATGAGTCATTTTCTTCGTTTTTTCTTTTGTACAATAAGCTCAAATTCAGCGGGATAAGATTCCATATACATTACTTTTAAATCGGTTTTAATATGTGCTTTCACCCGGGTGGTCCCTGGATGCCAATCTCTTGAAAAGTCAATTTCCACCTGAAAATCTTTTGCTGTGGCATCTGCCAGAACTTTTTCCCCACCTTTTACATAAAGTCGAACCAGTGATGGAAGAGGAACCACTTCCAGAGTTTTAGGAACGTTGATGATGTTTACCGGTACATCACGAATTTCCTTTTCGGCTAGACGTTGAACATCAAAGAACACCTCCACCTTTTCCGGATGATATTCACAGTGAAATTCGGTGTATTTGCGAATGGGAAGGATTTCTCTGAAGGGTTTGTCGACCTCCTGATAGTCTTTTTCTATCAAGTGAAGGGTATGCAAGGTATCTACAAAAGAGGCCGGTCCATTGACCAGGATGGAATCCGGAGTTGGGATAACATCCACCAGGGTAAAGCCAGCCACGGTACGAATTTGAGGTGAAAATTGCACCGGGACATATTTGGATCGGCACTCATCCAATTCAAAATTTATTTGATGCGGGCGAAGTATTGAACGAACCGAGACTTTTAACTCATCTGGAATTTTCACATATTCCGGATGTTGTGAAAAATCCAGCACCATATTTTTTCCAACATCAGAGATATCTACTTCATAGTAGGTGTCATAGAGACTGAGCCGTAGTAAATCAATTCCCCGACCAGTGAATTCCACTCGAACTTTGGCAGGAATGGGATATTTCAAACACATGACCTGGTTGGTATTGATGATATGAAGTGGGATATTTACCGCATAATCATACTGTTTGTTCATCTTCACCACTAACCAGAAGATGAGCGCAAGGATAATGACCACCAAACGTGTTCGAACTTCTTTGCCGGATATTTTTTTATTCACCATAGATATAATTGAATAATTTCATCCCTTGTTATCTGCAATGTCTTAGCTGCATTTCCCTGATTTTGAGCAATCTGGAGATAACCGGAGCTATCCCAGGTAAGAACAAACTCTCCGGGAGGCACCACCCCAAACGTGGCCTGGATTTTTTTAATTTCATGATTTTTTACTTTTACCCCGATATTTTCGGGATACCCAAGTTTGCGCCAGTCTTTTTGGTGAAAGTTCAAAATAATATTCCCAAAATGATCAATCATCAAAATGTTTAACTGGAATGTATTATCGGAGACTTTTTTCGGGGATGTTAAGAAAGTTTTCGCCTGAGAAACATTTTGCACATAGGGGTCAATTGGTCTGTCATTAGCGATTAAACAGGCCATGGGAACAAATACATCTCTCCCATGAAACGTTGGTGACACCTCCCAATCCAGATGAGCATATTCGATCTGGTAGGTTTGATGTGCTTCTTGTTCCAGGATAAAACTGAAGACCCCATTATCCGGACCTACAAAATAATGATGGCTGGTCTTAATCACAATTCCCGGTCGATCCGTTCCGACACCCGGATCGACTACTACCACGAAGATGGTTTTTTCCGGGAAATAAAGATAGCAATTATTCAGACAGAAGGCTGCCTGGTAAATATCGTATGGTGAAATGTGGTGGGAAATATCCACAATATTCACCTGAGGAGAAAGGGATAAGATGCGCCCTTTCATGGCAGCAACATATCCGTCCTCTGTCCCGAAATCTGTCAGTAAGGCTATGTGTTTTGATGCCATGATTTAAACTCCTCCTCCCCTTCCTTCATTTTTGACACCGGGGACAATAAAAGGTGGAACGATTACCGAGAATGATTTTCTCAATCGGAGTTGCACATTGATGACAGGGCAGACCAGCCTTTTGATACACTTTTAAAAAGTTCTGATTTTGACCATTCTCTCCCGAAACAGTTCTATAAGCACTATAAGTTGTCCCAAAATTCTTGATTGCAGATTGCAAGATCTCCTGAATGGCTGAATACAAGCTTCTGATCTCCCTGTCCGACAGGTCGCTGCATTTCTTTAAAGGGGATATCCCGGCACGAAATAAAATTTCACTGGCATAAATATTTCCTATTCCGGCAATATTTGACTGGTCCATCAAAAAGAGTTTGATACCCGTTTTTTTATGTTGAATCAAGGCTTTAAGCCTTTCAAATGTGAAGTGCTCACTGAATGGTTCAACCCCCAGATTGGTAAAGTCAGGCTGGGTATCGTATAACCAGAATTTGCCAAATTTCCGAACATCCTGATAATAAAGCCGCTTACCGGATTTGAACTCCCATATCAGATGGATGTGTTGGGGGAATCTGGATTGAGATGCATCTTTTAAAAAAATACCGGACATCCCCAGGTGACAAACCATATATCGATTCTCAAAGTTGAATATTAAAAATTTAGCCCTCCGTTCAATCTCGACCAATTGTTTGTGATGAAATTCGTTCGAAAATCTATCTACAGAGGCATTTTTGATCAGAGCGGGGGTCTTTACTGAAACGGTTTCAAGAGTTTCGTTAAGACAATACTCTGCCAGAGCTCTGCGTATGGTCTCAACTTCCGGTAATTCAGGCATTCGTAAAAACCCCGTCTTATTTTTAAACCATAAAATTTAATATTGTGTGAAGCAAATATAAAGGTGGGAAATTCAAAATAATAGAAGTAAATCGCTTTTCGGTACTCGCTTGAAAAGAGACTTATCTACAATCCATATCCTGTGGAAGAAAAATTGTATCTGTTCGCCACAGAAACCTCAAGAAAAAGGTTAGACCCGGATATCCGGTTCGTTTTGCTCTTC
>RFIL01000468.1 GCA_003695285.1 Calditrichota bacterium | reverse complement strand
ATACTCATTCCAGATTTTTTGGTAAAATTTTCGAACTTGTTTCTTATACATGCAGCACCCTCAGCAATTATAGCGCTATTCCTTTATTATTCACGATGGGTTGCAGTTACATCATCCGTTATTTCATCCCGGTAGAACCAAACCCGCCACGTGTTTTTCCTGCAAAATCCGGAGAATCCATCTCCTCCCATTCAATTTCGGGTAAAGCATTTTTTTCAAAAATAATCTGAGCAATGCGGGTGCCACGCTCCAGAACAATGGGTTGATTTTTATGGGGATCATCGGGATTGTATAAGCGAACTAATGCCACTTTTATCTCATCACCCGGGCCACAATAATCTTCGTCGATGATACCCACGTCATTGGCCAGACAGATGCCATGTTTTGTGGAGAGTCCACTTCGAATATGAATTTTAAAAAAATATCCCGGAGGAGATTCTATAATTAGCCCGGTTGAGACCAGTTCCACTTTGCCGGGGTAGAGCGCTACCTCTTCTGCGGAATATACATCCAGCCCCGCCGAATGAGGAGTCTGTCGGGTGGGTAGGGGAATATCTTTATGCTTTCGATAAATTCGAATTTTCATCCTGTAGCCTTGCTCCATTATTTGTGAATTTGAACGTTGTGTTTAATAACCCTGTTTTATTCGCCGGGTATTTCCGGATAATCCCCGGGCAACACCATGGGTAATGGTTTCCCATTATGTTTGGAAAAAAATTTTAAAAATTCAAACAAAGAATTATTTGTAACCGTTTCTTGAGTTGAAAAAGGGGAAAAAAGTTTTGAGGGTAGAAAACCTTTGTATGGTGGAACTTCCTGAATCTGAACATATGCCTCATCTGCTAAGTGGGCCATTTTTTTGGCGATGGAAATAGCTGTCATAAGATTCCCCAACTCATCCACCAGTCCGATTTCTTTCCCATGGGCACCGGTGTAAAATCTACCTTCTGCAATTCGGGCAACTGAATCCTCCGGTAACCCTCTTCCATCAGCAACAAGTTTTACGAATGTATGATAATCTTCTTTAATAAGCTCTTCAACTTTTTGTCGTTCTTCACTGGTAAGATTACGGGATGGAATTTGAATTCCCAGAAAAGGAAGCGTAATTCCAAACCCCACATCCGCATGCTCTCCTTTTTGCACATGATCGGAGGTCATCCCTAATTTGCTACTAAATCCTTTATCATACAGCCAACCTCCAATCACCCCGATGGAGCCGGTGATGGTGCCGGGACCGGCAATGATGGTATCCCCATACATGGAAATCCAGTATCCCCCGGATGCCGCAACCTGTCCCTGGCTGATAACCACTGGTTTTTTTTCAGCGCAACGCTTGATTTCCCGGGCCACCAGATCCGAGGCAAGCCCATCTCCACCGGGAGAATCTACCCGCAATACAACTGCTTTGATGGAAGGATTATCCGCCAGTTGCCGGATTTTAGGGGCTAACCATCTGGCTCTGATTCCCTCATCCATATCGCACACTCCCAGGGCATACACCAGAGCGATTTGAGGGGGTTCTCCCCATAACTGGATGGTATGTGCTTTTTCCTTCAGTAATTGTAAAGGGAATCTTCGTTTTTTTTCTCCGTCTAATGATTGGAGCACCTTATCTAGGTCATTCCATCCGCATAGGGTATCCACCAGACCTGTTTCCAGCGCTTTTCGTGCTAAAACCACAACCTCTTGATTAATGATGGAATCGACCTTTGCTGAAGAAAGCCCCCTATCCCGGGAAACTTCATTGACAAAAAGATCATAAACCTGGTCAATAAATTGTTGACGTTGTTGGCGATCGGCTTCAGACATTTGTTCTCGGGAAAGGACTTCAGCTGCGGATTTAAATTTGAAGAATCTCCATTCATCAAATTCCAAACCTAATTTTTCCAGAGTGCCTTTTAAAAAAGTGCGTCCCATTAAATACCCGGGTAGGGTCAACATTCCCATGGGATCCATCATAAGGACATCGGCAACACTGGCCAGATGATATAGCCTCATCCCGGCATTGTCGATGTATACCACAATCTTTTTCCCCTTTGAACGCACCTTCAACAGTTCTTCACGGAGTTCCCAGGCATGCTCAGGAAGAATCCTTAACCCGGATAGATTTAAAGCGATAACGCTGATCCCCGGATCCTCAGCGGCAATCCGGATACTCTCCAGGGTTTCATATAATCGCAAGGATTGTTCATCAAAAATTTGATAGCTAAGATGTGACATGCGGCCTTTAAGTGACAGGGATAGGTAATTGTTTTTACCAACCAGAGCTCTTCCGATGGCCGATGGATAATAATCCCCCATACCGATGGAAAACGTGGTAAATTGTCTTTTATTGTCCGATGAGAAATGACTCTGGGAAGAGGTCTGAAGCTTTCCAAGGTTGAGCTGAATACCCAACTGGAATGCATCTCCGTCAAAATATCTTCCCGTGAAAAGCACTCCGCTTATTGGTTCCACCACAGCACCTATGCTCCAGGGAGCCTCTGAAAATTTTTCCCCCTTTTGAAAGGCCATATCACCAAAAAGGGTCAACCGGGGATTTCTGAAAGGTCGAATTCCTAATTCCAATACCCCCTCTTTAGCCGAAGATTCCAGGGAAAAGTTAGACAGGAAGGCAATGGATAAATGGGGAACCGGACGCATAATATTTCCCCAGGAAAACATCTTTTCCCGTTTTCCGGAGGAGGTTCGCTGACTGGACCATTGGTACCCCAGTCCACTCATGTAGGATCGATTCCCCCAGGCGAAATTCAAACGGTAATCTTTTCGTGTGCCCTGTTTCTCAACCCCAAAACTCAGGTGTGGAACAGCGGAATAAAACCCCCAGCTATCCGAAAAGCCATTCTCTTCAAAAGCCGTCCAGTAAAAACGGGTATTGAAGCCATACACCATCCCGGCGTTTGCCGGATTTACAAAACCCAGCAGCCCGTTATAATGGGAGGAGGCACCGGCATTTAAAAAAGGATAGCGTTGAAAGTAAGAAGTAAATTTTTCCTGAGAGTGAAGAGCGCTTACCAGAAGAAAAATCAGGATGAAAATAAAAATTTTTTTCTGAGAGTACATTCTTTCCTCCTGCACGGTTTATTTAATGATGTTTATCATGAGATGCATTCTTTACGATGGGACAAACTGGAGGTTTCTAAAAAAAGCATAATGAGCGATTTTTTACCTCTATTTTTTAAGGAGATACTTCATCACAAGGTCATGCACTTTGGGGCGAATTTCATCCATTCGATTCTTCTTGGGATCCGGATGGGTGCGGTTACTTAAGAGAGCGATAACTATCTCCTGGTCCAGATCGATCCACAAAGAGGTACCGGTAAAACCCAGATGCCCGATACTATTAGACGAGAACAGGTTACCGGCAGCCCCCCCTTTTTCTGGGGTATCCCATCCCATCGCTGGCTGTGAGCTTT
>RFIL01000467.1 GCA_003695285.1 Calditrichota bacterium | reverse complement strand
CAGCTGTTGTTCCTGACTTTCTACAACTTCTGCCCGCTGATAACAATCTTTCAGCTCCTGTTTTGTATTCCTCAATTCTTCTTGCAGATAATCTAATTCTTCTAACAGCTGTTTTTTTGTTCTTTTATCTCCATTTGAGGACGCTTTCTTCTCAGCCATGATGAACTCCTTCATATAAGGGCCAGTAATTTCGCTATTTTCTGAAAAATGCAGTAAAGGGACTACCTTAATCCCCCACCATCCTGGAAACGGAGCATGGTGGGGGAAAGGCAGTGTTATAACCCGGTGACTGGAATTTTCTTACTCGTCACTGTTATTCCCATTTCCTGTTGGAAGATTTTTGCTATGATAAAACTGAACCAGTGGCCCTTCAGCAAAACCGACAACCGGACCGGGAATACCGGTGGGACCCAGAAGTTTGATGGTCGCTACGATGCGATATACGCCTTCAGGAACTTTGCCTGGTTGAAAACGAATTTCACAATCATAGTTGAATGGTTTGGAAACAAATGGCTCTGTCATCACCGAATTTGGTAAGGCGAATTCACCCTTCCCCATTTGTTCAAGATAGACCTGCACTTCCCAATTCCCACACATCAAACAATTTAACGGACCCAGTGTGTTCCAGCGGAACTTAATATACCATTCCTGATCGGTTCGAATAATTGTGGTAGGATGAACACCCGGCGGTTTGACTTCATATAATTCGCAATCTCCGCTGATATTAAAATAGGGCACCATTTCTTCAAATTTAATTGGAAAAGACATAATAAACTCCTTTCAAAAATTGAGTTGGTTGAGGAAGTCGGGTGTCACAGGGAAGGGTTATCCTTCGAAATCCTCAACCGTTGCTATATTTAATTGAATTCTCTCCGGAGGTATTTGTGAACCCGCAATCAATATAATTATCCTGCTTATTGGGGACTTAAATTGCACTTAAATTTCACTTAATTTTTCATTTTTTCTGAATCTCCATTTTTTATTCGGTGAAAGAGGGTTACCGTCTCGCTGGAGGGAGAAACTTCTAACTCTTTTTCAAGAGCTTCACAACATCTCTGATAAATTCTAAGCGCTTTACTCCTCTGTTGGGAATTGTGATAACAGATCATCATCCGACGATAAACTTCTTCCCGACAACTATCTTTATCTATAATCTTTTCACAAAGCCGTAACGCCAGAGAGAGGTTCCCATTTTCACTATAATAATGGCTCAGCAATTCCAGAATATGAAGATACACCTCTTTCAAATTATCACGAATCGGGCAGAGCCATTCTTCATAGATTTCCTCTTCAATAAAATCCCCCTTATATAATTCCGCAGCAAGCTCCAGCTTGCTCAACGCTTGCTCCATCCCCGATTCTTGAATCATATTGCGCGCCAATTCCCAGTTTTGTTGAAATTCCTCCACATCTAACCAGATGTTGAGCTCCGGGTTGATGAAATAACATTCATCCCGAAAAAGGAGAAAATCCTCCTCTAAGCAGGTTTTGAATAACCGGCGGATGGCGTGGATGGCGACATTGAGACTGTTCCGTGCTGAGGTGGGATCAGAATTGGGCCAGAATTGCTCCATGATCACTT
Source organism: Calditrichota bacterium (assembly GCA_003695285.1). Lineage (GTDB taxonomy): Bacteria > Calditrichota > Calditrichia > RBG-13-44-9 > J075 > J075. The sequence goes on along the minus strand of RFIL01000467.1, from coordinate 5,938 downwards.
CTCGATAATTCTGTTTATCATGATGATATAAGAAATAATGGAGGAGCGTTTTGGTTTTTCTTCCCAGTCCATTTTTAACTTTTTGATTATTCACATATATCGAACATTTCCCCAGGAAGGATGCCCGTAAGATGGGGTGACCATTGTTATCAGAGTCATGGTCATAATCTGAACTGAACCCATTACCTTCGGGTATTGTATTGTTCTCATCAACCATATCCGTTTGTTCAGTTTCCTGGGATATGGTTCTGCCTGGCAGATACCCCAACCAGTCCCGGAAAAGGGTTTTCAGCCGATGCCAAACAGTTGGAAGCTTACCGTTTTCACCCGCACCAGTAAATTCTGGTAGCGAATTGTTATTTTCCTCAAATAATGATTTCCTTAAACATCTTTCAATGGAGAGCAACAACTCATGTTCTTCCACCGGGCGTTTAAGAAAATCGGCAGCTCCATTGCGAAAAGCAGCTATGATTAATTCCTCATCCGCTTGATTAGCCACAAAAATAATCGGAAGGTGCGGCTTTGCCTGATGAATCGTTTTCAGGACCTCCAATCCATTAATATCCGGCAAACAGCGGCTCACGACTATCAACACCACCTTTTCATGAAATGCAATTTCTATCCCCCTCTTCCCATCTTCCACTTGAAGGATCCTGAAACAGCTATTCAGACTGGATTTCAATCGTCTGTAAATATCTGCTCGGGAATCTATCACCAGGATTAGCGAATGTTCCATTGTACCTACCCCGTAAAAGATGTAAAAGACCATGGAACTAAGATTGTTTCCTCTCTGGAATGGAGGAGATGTGAGAATCTCCGCGTCAGAGATATAACCATCTTAGCTCAATTCCCCAAAACACTTGGACTGCGGTTAAGTGCAAATTCCTTTTTTTTGAAGCTTCCAGTAGGCCGGAAAAAAATTGTAGCTCAAGATACTTCAGAAGAGACTTCCTTTAAGAGCGGAAAAAGTTCATAATATTCTCAAAACTTTTTCCGTTTTGCATTTTACTGAAACCTGATCGTATTGAGAACAACCTGGCAAATAGAGTATACAACTTTTTACTGTCAACATCTAACGGTATTGGTTGAAAAAATAACACTACTGTCGCGTCCGGGGGAAATCTGAGGTGATCTGGAAATTGGTGAGCATTTCTCGAATCATTTCAAAAGCATCATTTTGCGGGTAATGGATAGTGGGGTTGCACCAGGGCGTTGAGGTGCGCGAAGTTGATAAAAGTAAATGCCACTGCTCACTTCCTGCCCCCGGGCATCTCTGCCATCCCAGTTGACAAAATGATGACCCGGAGCAACTGAATCATTCAGGAGGGTGGTAATCCATTCTCCCCGAAGGTTAAACACTTCTATTCGTACCTGTCCGGGGAGCCGGGATTGAAAAGGGATAGTTGTGGTTGGGTTGAAGGGGTTGGGAAAATTCTGTCCCAGTTCAAAATCCTTCACCGCTCTCTCCTCGGGTTCCAGAACTCCATTGGCAGTAGGGGTAAATCGATAAATCTTTCCGTTCAATCCACAAATAAACAACTCACCAGTATGATCTATTCCGAAAGAAGAGATGTTGAAGTTTGCATCCACCAGCAGCGTGTTGATCGGATTATTGATATCACTCACATCCAGAGACCAGATACGTCCGGAGCCGTAATCTGCGTAAATATATTTCCCGATCAATTCGGTGACACTATTGCCCCGGTAAACATATCCACCAGTGATTGAAATATTGCCACTACTATGAGGATATTCCCAGACAGGCAATATCAATCCCGTGGTGTTACAGCCAGCGGGTGGTTGAAAGCAATGATTGCCCTCCATAATATTCCAGCCATAATTACCTCCGGAGGTAATCATATCAATTTCCTCCCAGGCATTCTGACCCACATCCCCGCACCAGAGCATCCCGGTGACCGGATCAAAACTAAACCTCCAGGGATTACGGAGTCCATAGGCAAAAATCTCTTCCCGATATCCTTCAGTGTTTCCGGCAAAAGGATTATCCGGTGGGATACTGTAATTGAACCCCGGTTGAGTTTGGTTAACATCCACTCTCAGGATAGACCCAAGGAGCGTGGCTAAATTTTGACCGTGCCCAAAGGGGTCACCTCCGGATCCTCCATCTCCCAGAGCGATATAGAACATACCATCGGGGCCAAAAGCAATCTGCCCCCCATTATGATTGGAAAATGGCTGATTCACCTCCAGAATGACCAACTCACTATCCGCCACTGCGACGTTGGAATCCGCACTGGATACTTTAAAACGAGAAATAACGCTCCGACGGGGATTGGCTGCACTGTAATAAACAAAGAAGTGACCATTGGTTGCATAAGCCGGATGAAACGCAAGCCCCAGCAACCCTTCTTCAAAGCCACTGTCATTGACACGATCGCGAATATCCAGAAAGACGGTCTTGTTCAGCACCCCGCTGTTATTTTCAAAGACCCAGATCATCCCGCGTTTTTCCACTACAAATAAACGATGACTCCCATCCGGTGCATGTTGAAGGTCTACCGGTTGATTGAAGGTTAAATTCGGGAAAGCTTCCTCCAGGGAAAGTGGCGATTGTCCGTACGCCAGCAGTGAACCTATCATAACAAAACTGAAAAACCACCTTTTCATAATTTCCTCATTAGATTGGTTTGCATTGTCTGTTCTTTGAGAATATACATTCCCGGTTTATTGATTCAAAGCTGGATCATTGGCATTTGCAATCAGCCTCACCGATGTCTATCGACTGAATCCTGTAAAATGGGCTGGCTCAGGGAACATCCGGGGATCAAAGAAAAAACAGCGTGCCTGTTCATTCCTTTTTTAGTATAATAGAGGCAATGAATGAATCAAAACTCAGGAAATCACGATGAACATTTACGGTATTATCATCCTCACAACTTTGTTGTTGGATTTTTTATTGGATTTAATATCCGATATATTAAATCTGAAATCTCTCCGGGATAAATTACCGGAGGAATTTCAGGATGTTTTTGATCAGGAAAAATATCAAAAATCCCAGGAATACACCCGTGTTCGCACTCGTTTTGGAATCTTAACCTCCATCTTTGATCTGGCCGTGCTGTTGTTATTCTGGTTTTCCGGGGGATTTAATTATCTCGACCATCTGGTGCGTTCCTGGGTGACCGGTGAAATCTGGAGAGGGTTGTTATATATCGGGATATTACTATTTGCCCGGGGAGTGCTCTCCCTTCCCTTTAGTATTTATTCCACCTTTGTGATTGAAGAAAAATTTGGATTCAATAAGACCACCCCGAAAACTTTTATACTGGATATTCTTAAGGCAACGGTGCTGGGGATTGTTATCGGGGGATTGTTGTTGGCGGCGGTTCTGGCATTCTTCCAATATACCGGCGATTACGCCTGGCTCTATTGCTGGATTGCAGTGGTGGTCTTCAGCCTATTCATGCAGTTTATTGCACCCACCTGGATTATGCCTTTGTTTAATAAATTTACTCCGTTGGAAGAAGGAGAACTCCGGAATGCCATCCTGGAAATGGCGAAAAAAGTGAACTACCCTCTGAAAAATGTTTTCGTTATGGATGGGTCCAAGCGCTCCACTAAATCCAATGCCTTTTTTACCGGGTTTGGCAAAAACAAACGCATCGCTCTCTTTGATACACTCATTGAAAAACATACCATCAAAGAATTGGTTGCGGTCCTGGCCCATGAAATTGGTCATTACAAAAAAAAGCATATCCAGAAAGGGATGCTCATTAGCATTCTCCATACCGGTATCATGTTTTATTTACTTTCCATTTTTTTAACCCATCAAGGACTTTTCGAGGCATTCTATATGGATCATATGTCTATCTATGCCGGATTCATCTTCTTTGGGATGCTCTATTCTCCTATCGAGATGATTCTATCAATTTTTATGCAAATCTTTTCTCGTAAAAACGAATATGAAGCCGATCGCTTTGCTGTGGAAAGTACCGGCGACCCGGAGAGTATGATTTCAGCGCTTAAGAAGCTTTCGGCGGACAATTTATCTAATTTAACCCCTCATCCTCTGTACGTTTTTCTACATTATTCTCATCCACCGGTACTGGAGAGAATTAATGCCATTCGTCAGTTAACCCGTCAAACAAAAAAAATACCATCAGAAACTCTTGAGACCGGTTAACTGTACCCCCTCAACGAAAAAACCAGGAAATAGCTCTTTTTCTATGAATGCGATTAAAGCAATAGGTTTTGATCTGTTTGACACCCTGATTGTGGTAAAGGGCCCGGCCTTGAGAGATGCCATGGAGCGATTGATAACAAGCCTCAAAAGACAAGGGTTTATATTTGAAGATGAGGAATTTATCAATGCTTATCGAGAGGCTGCCCGGGAGCATATCCAGGCGACCCGTGAGAGTGGCAGAGAAACCCACAATCGTTTCTGGATAAGTTCGGCACTGGAAAAGTTGGATTATTTTATTAGCTCAGAAGACCCACGCATTGCCGTTGCTGTTGAACATTATTTTCAGGCGTTCAATGATTATATCTCGCTAATCCCGGATACCCTTGAAACATTGACCCAATTGAAATCCCGGTATCGTCTTGGATTACTATCCAACTTTACCCATCCACCTGCGGCCTATGCGTTGTTGAAAGAACTGGGATTGGATGTCTTGTTTGAAGTCATTTTAATTTCAGGGGAACTGGGATTCCGGAAACCACATCCACGGGTGTTTCGTGAACTTTGTGAAAGGCTGCAGGTCCTGCCTGAGGAACTAATTTACGTGGGGGATAATCCGGAAGATGATATCCAGGGAGCCCTTCGTAGCGGAATTCAACCGGTCTGGATGAAATACAGCATTGTCCATCAATTGAACTTTGCCAATCGCCTCTCACCGATCCCGGAATTAAAAATTGATGAAATGATACCCGCAGTCGATAACTGGGAACAGTTCAGGGAGTGGTTACAAACGTATCAGAAAAATGATCGCACTAATCGATAACCCAATTCAATTGATCGAAGAGAGAATGATGTCTAACTGTGTCGGTTCTCCCAGGTTAATAACTGCATTTCTTTTCCATCAAACACCGCATAGGTAAAATATTCAATCCAGTCTCCCAGGATGACATACCATTTTTCACCATAGGGCTGTATCACCGGGTAATGGAGATGCCCGAAGACCACATAGTCAAAGCCTTCCTGGAATTTCTGAACTGCCAGTTCACGATAATCGCGATCATCGGGGATACCCCGGGAAGTATGATTGCGGCTAAGTTGTGAAACCCATTTTGCCAGAGGAATCCCCAAATCGGGATGCAACAGGCTATACAAAAAGATATTTATTGGATTTCTAAAAATCCGCTTTAAAAAGCGATACCCTTTGTCGTGTTTTGCGATGCCATCCCCATGATGTAAAAAAAATCGTTTGTTTTCCAGAGTGATATCTACCGGATCAAAATGAACCTGAATTTTCAGTTCCTTACTTAAAAAATCTCTCATCCAGAAATCATGATTTCCTGCAACATATTGAATGTCAATGCCCAACTCCTGCAAACGGCTTAAGGCACTGAGAATCCGGGTATATCCCCTGGGAATTACAGTTCGGTATTCGAACCAGAAATCAAATAAGTCTCCCAGGATAAATAATCGCTCCCCGGAAATGGCGACATGATCGAGAAAAGCCAGTAATCGATTTTCTTTGATTTTTTCCGATTTGGTATGACGCGTCCCCAGATGCACATCCGAAAAAAAATAAGTTAAGGGCATAAGACCTCGCTCCGCTTTCCCATACAATCCCGAAATTGCTGCCACCCAAACCTGTGGCAAATGCCTGTCAAACTAATATCAGGATTTAATTTTCCCGATCAAGCAAAAAAAATTTCTTACCTCAGAAATTTATTGGATCTCATGTTCTTAGATATTGTGGGATGATTTTCCCGCATGTTCGCATAGAAAGCTGAAAAGCAGATAATTCTT
>RFIL01000466.1 GCA_003695285.1 Calditrichota bacterium | reverse complement strand
TTCTGTATGCTTTTGATCTTCTTCATCAATCTGATGAATGCTCAGGAGCCAACAGGCTATGAGATCATGAAACAATCGTTAAACAAAACCGGTTGGCAGGACATGCAGGCGGACCTGGAGTTGATTTTGACCAATGCGCGGGGTGAAACGCGGGTTCGGAAGATTGTCATGTATAGCAGAAAACGGACTGAGAATGAAAGCGATATGTTGATGCGATTTACAGCTCCGGCAGATGTGCGTGGAACTTCCTTCCTGGTGATCGAGCATGAAAAGGGAGAAGATGAGCGGTATCTTTACCTGCCGGCATTGCGAAGAATCAAACGGATTGCATCCAGCGGAAAAGGGGGAAATTTTATGTCCTCGGATTTTACCTATTACGACATTGGAAAACCGGAACTGGATGACTGGAAATATGAGCGACTGGAGGATGAAAAAGTCGGCGACCGAGTGTGTTTTAAAATTTCCTGCCTCCCGGCAAATGAACAAATTGAAAAGGATACCGGTTATGGAAAAATTATTCGCTGGATCGATCAGGAACGGCTGGTTTCTTTGAAAGCAGTTTATTACGACAGAGCCTTACGGGAGTGGAAGACACTGGATATTCCCAGAGTGGAGTTAATCGGCGGGGTATGGTTTCAGACGGATATGATCATGAAAGATGTCCAAACGGGGCATCAAAGTGAGATGATTTTTAAAAATGTAAAAATCAATCAGAATATACCGGCTCAATTTTTTAGTCAGCGCTTCCTGCAGCGGGGCAAATAATCAGAAAAAATTTCCTAAATCAATGGCTGAATCCTCATGAAACAAACAACTATCACCCGGTTCTCGAAAATACTTTTTTTCCTCATTGCATCTTCATTGTTATGGACCAACTTACTCTTCTCTCAACCCTTCAATTTATCGGGATATGTTAAATTTTTTATGCATCCCAACTTAAATTCTCCGTTCCCTTATGATCGCCTGGGCACTCGTTTGCAGCTAACCATTCAAAAACAGTTAATGGATCGCGCTAATGTTTTTACCTCATTTGATTTTAATGTCGAAGACACGCGCTCCACTGGGCAGTTTGAAGAGCGTCGTTCCTTTACCACGGAAGTTTATCCGGTGGAAACCTATATTGACTTATACTGGCGATATCTGGATTTGCGAGTGGGTAAACAATTCATTTTCTGGGGTACAACCGATTGGATAAACCCCACGGATAATATCAATCCCTGGGATTATGTGAACATTGCGGCTGAGATTGAAGATTATCGTATTCCGGTAACAGCTGTGAAGATTGATGTCTACCCTTCCGGAAATTGGATTATCGAGGGAGTGTGGATTCCCCGATTCTCGCCACACAAGATCCCCATTGTTGTGCCGGATTCACTGGGTCCCTTTCCGGCAGAGGCAGCCCCACCAGTCATTCCGGAGAACCGGCTGGATAATTCGGAGCTGGCAGTGCGGGTGCTTTCACAACTGGGAAATCTGGATGTCTCCCTTAGCTATTACCGCGGGTTTGATAAAAATCCCTCCGTATTGATTATTCCCGAACATGATCATCAATTCCTCCCTATCAGGATGGTTTTTGAACCCAATTATTATCCCATTCACATCTTTGGTGGAGATTTTGTAACCACCTACAGAAAACTGACCCTTAAAGGCGAAGGCGCTTATTATCTGACTGATGACAGAAGAGGGACCAATGTCTACGTGGAAAATCCACATTTAAAATATGTGTTGGGGGGAGATTATAACGTAACGGATGATTTTACCTTAAATTTGCAGTTTGTTCACACTCACCGGTTTAAATATTCCCGCGAAGATGAAATACTTCGTTATCAACAGCTTGGTAATCCCAATCCCGATCCTCCGGAGCAGGATACGTACTCACTTTCCGGGAGAATTCAATATCACGTTGGGGATTATACCAGCTTTCAACTCACCGGGGTGGTCAATCTGGAAGACCGGGATTTCTTTCTACTACCAATCCTGAGCCATGATCTGGCAGATGGGCTAAAGGGATATATTGGAGCGACAATTTTCGAAGGAAATCGGAACAGTCCCTTTGGGAGGAACAAATCCTATTCCCGGGCCTTCCTGGAGTTAAAATACAGCTTTTAGAGTGAATATTTCTGGATTGGCTCAGAGTGGCCCATTAGTAACCCAGAATGGGCTTTAACCATCTTTCCATCTTGCTGATTTCCATCCCTTTTCGGCGGGCATAATCCATTAATTGATCTTTACCGATCTTGCCTACACCAAAATAATGGGACTTGGGATGGGAAAAGTAGTATCCACAAACCGATGCAGCGGGCAACATGGCAAAGGATTCTGTAAGCTGAATTCCAATGGCTTTTTCCGCCCCCAGCAGGTTGAAAAGAAATGCCTTTTCTGTGTGGTCGGGACAGGCCGGGTAACCCGGTGCCGGCCGGATGCCCTGATATTTCTCCTGAATCAATTCTTCATTGGTTAAATTTTCATCCGGACTATATCCCCAGAGCTCCTTCCGTACCAATTCGTGTAAACGCTCGGCAAACGCTTCCGCTAAGCGGTCAGCAAGTGCTTTCACCATGATAGCATGATAATCATCATGGTCTTCTTCATATTTTTTCAGCAAATTCTCTATCCCGATACCGGCTGTGACCGCAAAGAAGCCCAGATAATCTTCCACTTCGCTCTGTTTCGGGGCGATAAAATCAGCCAGCGCACGGTTGTATCGGGCGTTCTTGCGTTTCATCTGCTGTCTCAACGTATGAACCACTCCGAGTAAACTCTCTCTCTTTTCATCGGAATAAATCTCAATGTCATCACCAATACTGTTAGCCGGAAAGAACCCTACCACCCCCTTTGCCTGAAGTAAATGATGGTTCACAATCTCATCCAGAAGTTCCTGTGCATCATCAAATAATTGGCGGGCCTGTGAGCCATGAGAAGGGTCATCAAATATTTTGGGGTAACGTCCCTTTAGCTCCCAGGCGTGAAAAAAAGGACTCCAATCGATTCTTTCTACTAATTGGCTTAACGGAAAATCATCAAAAACCTTTATTCCTAAAAAGGAAGGAGGGGTAATCCGGGTTGAATCCCAGTTAATGGGGTAATGATTTCTACGGGCTTCCTCAATAGGAACTAATTGTTTACCCCCATGTCTCTTCTGATGAGATTCTCGAATTTTTTGATACTCTTTTTCTATCTTCTCGGTAAACGATTTTTTCTGTTTGGGATTCAACAGGCTGGAAACTACCCCAACACATCGAGAGGCATCCAGCACATGAATCACCGGATGGGGATATTCAGGTGCGATTTTGACAGCGGTATGAGTCTGTGAGGTAGTGGCACCGCCAATCAACAGAGGTTTGTCAAATCCCTGACGTTTCATTTCCTGAGCCACGTGAACCATCTCCTCTAACGATGGGGTGATTAACCCGCTAAGTCCTACAATATCAACCTTTTCATCTTTCGCTGTTTGTAAAATCTTTTCGGTGGGGACCATTACCCCCAGATCTACGATGTCGTAATTATTGCAGGAAAGCACCACACCGACTATGTTTTTTCCAATGTCATGAACATCACCTTTTACAGTGGCAAGGAGGATTTTGCCTTTTTTACTTGTATCCCCGGCCGCTTTTTTTTGAGCTTCCAGGTATGGGATGAGGTACGCCACCGCTTTCTTCATAACCCGGGCGCTCTTCACAACCTGCGGGAGAAACATTTTCCCGGAGCCAAATAGATCGCCCACCACGTTCATCCCATCCATCAGCGGTCCTTCAATAACGCGAAGAGGGTCATTATATTTTTGTCTGGCCTCCTCAGTATCTTCCTCTATGAATCGGATATTCCCTTTGATCAGAGCGTACTTAAGCCGCTCCTCAACAGATTGGTGTCTCCAGGCTTCCTCTTCCTCGGGTTTTACCTCCCGATCGGAAATCTTTTCCGCATAGGCAATTAAGCGTTCAGTGGCATCGGGACGGCGATTCAGGATGACATCTTCCACCAATTCCAGCAGATCCTTGGGAATATCTTCATAAACCGTAATTTGACCGGCATTCACAATACCCATATCCATCCCTGCCTGGATGGCGTGATAAAGGAATGCGGAATGCATCGCTTCCCGCACCACATTATTGCCCCGGAAGGAGAAAGAAAGATTACTGACGCCGCCGCTGACCAGGACACCCGGAAGGGTTGCCTTAATCTGGCGAGTCGCTTCAATGAAATTCACAGCATAGTTGTTGTGTTCCTCGATTCCGGTTCCCACCGCAAAGATGTTGGGATCAAAGATGATATCTTGAGGTGGGAAACCTATTTCCTCAGTTAAAATTTTATAAGCCCGTTGGCAGATTTCAACCTTTCGTTCGGTGGTATCCGCCTGCCCCTGTTCGTCAAAAGCCATAACGACAACTGCTGCCCCATACCGACGGGCCAGTCGAGC
>RFIL01000465.1 GCA_003695285.1 Calditrichota bacterium | reverse complement strand
ATGCCAGGGTAAATAGGATAAAAATCGATCCGTTTCGTTGATGTCCCACAAGATTTCCAGTGCAGCCCGCTGGGAGAGAATGTTTTGATGAGTCAATTGCACACACTTGGGAATTCCCATGGTTCCGGAAGTGTACATATTCAAACAGACTTCCCCGGGAGCAGCATCCAGTTTTAAGGGCATGGCAGTTTGTTTTATCGGGGAAAGCAAATCGGAAAAAGGATAAAGATTGGTAAATCGGTCATCCGGGATATCATCAAAAACAAAAATTGCTTTTAAGGGCAGTTCCGGGTTTACATTGTCCAATTGCTGTTTACCGGAAACAGCCAGGAAGGTCGCATCCGAATGGCGTATCAATAGTTCTGCTGTATGTCTGGGGAAATTGGCGAAAATCGGCACGGCGACTCCCCCTGAAGCCATCACGGCCAGTTCAAACTCCAGCATTTCCAGACGATTTCGGGAGAAGATAACTGCCTTCTCCCCTTCCCGAAACCCATAGTTCCGCAAATTTCCGGCAATGTTTCTTACCGCATCAAACAGGTCGTTCCAGCTTATTCCTTTGTACTCTCCCTGCTCTTTTTCCTTATAGACGATTCGTTCCCCAAATTTTTCCACATTTTGGACTAAAAGGGTGGCAATATTCGGAAGTACCTTCCCCAGTGGATGTTGGGATTCCAGGACCTGCATAATATTTCCTCTTATAGTTTACCCACAAATGTTAATTTTAATGGGTTTGATTTTGCAGTGATTCTTTTTGCAAAAGTTTTAAATGTCGATATCCTCCCCAGAGCGCAGCGCCGATAGCTCCGGCATAGATGGCATCCGGATGGGTGCGAATTTCAAAATCATATTTGCTTTCTTTTAGCACTTCCTGAATGGCTTCCACCATACCTACATTTAAAGCCATCCCACCGGTTAGAATTACCGGAGATTCCGCTTTTAGGGAGGTCAACAACCGCACAATTCGACCGGCAACAGAGAGATGAATTCCTTTAATGATATTCGGAGCGGATATGCCTCGGGATACCATATTAATCACATCGGTTTCAGCCAACACCGCGCAAATTCCCGAGGGGCGTTCCGGTTTATCCGCCTGTAACGAAATTTGCCCAACTTCATCGATTGCCAACCCCAGATAACGAGAGATGTTTTCCACAAACTGACCGGAGCCGGAAGCACATTGCCCGGTCATTTTATAATTCATCACCCGCCCCTGAGGCCCCAGCATCATGGCTTTTACATGAAATGCGCCGATATCCACTACGGTGCGTGCATCCGGAAAGAAAAAATGGGCACCTTTAGCATGGGTCGTCATGCTGTAGAAATGTCCTCGTTTCCGTTGCACCATTTCTCCTTCGCCGGTTGAAGCCAGATAAAGAATTTCTTCATACCGAAGCTGATTGCGTTCCAGGAGATAATCAATGCTTTCATCGGCGACAACGGCCGGATTCCGCTTTCGGATTTTTTCGGTATGCTTATCTACTACTCTGGGGGTATCCCCATATTCCATCAAGACTGCTTTCACACTGCTACCACCGACATCTACCCCCATCGTAAAGAATGTTTCCTTCATTTTCTGACGATCCCCTTTTGAGTTTAAATTATGCAACCGACGATTGTTTTTTATCCGAAGAAGGTAATTTTACTTCGATATTCCTACGGGCAAACATCGCAGCGCCCAATGCTCCCATAAAGATGCTGTCGGGATGGACATTGATGGTGATGTCATCTCCGTAGTTTTGATGAACCATCTCACTTAAATATTTCAAAACTGCTTGATTCCGGGCCACACCACCGGTAAAGGTAAATTCGTTTCGTACCCCACCGGAACGAGCCAGAAGAGATAAAGCTCGCAAGACAATTGCTTTGTGAAGACCCGCCAGAATATCCTCTTGCTTTTCTCCCAGATTTAACAAAGCTCGTAATTCCGCACCTGCGAACACAGTACAGGTAGAACAGATATTCACTTCCTTTTGAGCATCCAGTGCCAACGGACCTAATTCATTCAATGAGATACTCAGTTCATCCGCAATATACCCCAGATAGCGCCCACAACCGGCCGCGCAACGATCATTCATATGAAAACTGGTCACCAAACCATACTGATCCACCTGAATGGCTTTGGTATCCTGCCCGCCAATATCCAGTACTGTGCGAGTCTGAGGAAAATAAGCGTGGGCTCCAAAGGCGTGGCATAAAATTTCGGACTTAATACAATCCTCCGGAAATGGTAGAAGTGCCCGACCATAACCGGTTCCGGTCATGTTGGCAATGTTGATGTCCATCTTCGCAATTTGGTCGATGTGTTTCCGGAGCGATTCGGAAATCTGTTGATAGTTACCCATCAATAAATTTAGTTCCGCATCAAAGTGGATGCTGGTTTCTTCAGGCGGATTATCGACCAACCCGGCATATTTTTCATTTAGCATATCCATGGCCTGATGTACCAATTCCTGAAAATCATATTCAATCAAGTGGTTTTCCACCGGGGTGATGCTTTTGTCAAATACCGTCATCAGAGGCTCAAAATGTTCCTTTCCAAATTCTGAAACCACCTCATGATATTTCTCACTTACCACATCCCGAAAGAACTGGTTGCGCGACCCCAGATCCCCTTCCAAAAAATCGGATTTAATAATCGGGAGAATGGAACTGACAATCTTATCCACATAAGAAAGGAACAGGGATTGATTCTCGGGGGGGATAAATTCTTCCACCGTTTGCCGCAATTGTTTATGTAAAATGTGGAGGCGTTTTTCAAACTGCAGATATTGAAACACATCTTCAATATCTGCAATGTAGCGGCGATATTCCGGTTTAAAATCCAGTTCACTTTCCAGCTTCTTTTTCAAAAGGGTAAATCGAGCATTGTAAATGGCTTCCAGTCGGGCAATTTCTGCTGCCACCTCGTAATTTGCCCGGGTATTTGTAATACCTCTCCCGATGATTTCATCCTTCTCATTGATGATCACCGCCTTGGAGGTGGTGGAACCTAAATCGACACCTAAATAGAATTTTTTCATGACTCCCCTGCTTGTTGTTGTAAAATAAACTTGCGTTGTTCTAACATTTGAAAGAAAGAATCCAGTCGATTTTTAATATTGGAGTATGAAAAGTAACGGGGATCCACCAGGTCGGATTCAATGAACCCCACCGGTATTCCCAACCGTTCTTCCAATGTCCTCATCATCAACAATTGCCCGGCAGAAAAGGAATTGCAACTCTTGATGGAGTTGATCAGAAATCCATCCGCCTGATAATCCTTGATGCACTTTTCCAGTAATTCAATCCGTTGAGGTAGGTTTAGGTTGGTATAACAGTTCATGCAATATTCCGAGAGACTCTCCAGCGGTCGATTGGGGTCATGCCGAAATCCCCAGTCATAGACACCCCCCACTTTCGAATAAGTGGAGGCGACGATCACGGCGCCCATATTATAAAACAGACTCCAGAACTCCCTGAAATTCGTCCAGTTGGGTGGGCCTTCCACAACCAAACGGAACCGTTCCTCTTCCAGTTCGCCTTCCGGAGTGATGGGCCCCAGGCCCTTTTCAATCCGTTCCTGAACCTCTCGATACAATTCCTCATAATAGTGAACCGCCTCTGGCATCCCCCGGAATCCCGCATTGATGGGTCCGATATAATACACCCCGGCAAAATAGGCATCGATGGGGGAGGGTATATGACGGGTGCATTCAAAAACTTTGGTGATCAGTTCCTGAGCTTGCCGGGAATATCCCAAAATCTCTTTTAAGCGTTCCTCATCAAATTTTTTCCCGGAGACCTTTTCCATCTTCGGGATGACTTCTTCCTTTAACTGCTTGACCATATACTGAACCATCTCCGGAGTAATTTTACCCCCTTCCTGATAAGGGGTGTGGAGCATGGCAATCTCTGCATTAGGATATAGGCGTTCCAGATTCTCAAACCACTTCATAAAAGTGAAGCATCCGGTATAACTGAGCAAGAGCAAGTCGGGTTCGGGTAACTTCTCACCTGTGGGGCCAATATTTCCGTTTAAAAACATCCCGATATCACATTTCACATAGGT
>RFIL01000068.1 GCA_003695285.1 Calditrichota bacterium | reverse complement strand
GGGGGATGTACACCGGCGAAGCAATATTGGGATTCAGGTAAACCAGGTCCCCCCCAAAATGCCGGCGCAGGAGGTCAATTTCCTGCAGAATGGCTTCGGCAGAACGAATTTGAGGCGGAAGATGAGTAACGTGATAAAGAATACGCACCAGATGTAAAGCTCCGCAGAATATATTCTTAACCCACATTCCGCACCTCTTAAATATGGAGAAAACAGCGGCTGTTGCAATTTTCTCCCATATTTAGTACCGCAAAATGTGGGGCAAACACACGGATTCTGGGGTTTTTACCCCATATATACCGAAAAATGACCTCAGAAGTGCAGAATGTGGTGTGGGTTCTTAAACTATCGCCTTGTATATTTCTTCAATCATTCGAGAATGCTTCTCGATGGTATCAGGAGGGGTGATTCCTGACCGTAAACGCAGAATTAATTCCGGGTCATCCAGGAATCGTTGCATAGCGGCGCGCATTGCTTGCTTATCTCCAGGTGGTACCAACAATCCGTCCACTTCATCTTTTATTCGGTCCTTTAATGGTCCCAGGGAAGAGGCAATGACTGGGACACCAGCAGCAAAAGCTTCAGAAATTACAAATGCAAATGTTTCATACCACAATGAAGGAACAACCAGAATATCCACTTGTGCTAACGTTTTCCATACTCCAGCCCTATCTTGATGACCAAGAAAATGAACATTGGAAGTAGCCAGAGAGCGTAAATAGGCAGTATAGTCAGGGAAAGCTGTATCATCACCGATTAACCATAATTCAGCCGAACCTTTCAAGCCCGTAAAAGCCTCAACAGCAATATGCACACCCTTTTGCCAAGAAAATCCCCCTAAGTACGCAAATCTTACCGGCGAATGGGGTTCTCGCTTCTGGGAAGACACTAATCCATCTACTTTGACTCCATGAGCCACTGTATAAATCTTATCTTCCGGAATTCCTTGTCCCAAATACCACTGCCGTACAAATTTGGACGGTGCGATTAAAGCCTCCGCCCCGGCAATGACCTTACGTAATAAATAATTTCTCATAGCCAATGGTGTTGCCGCTATAGGTAAAACAGGTTTATACCGAGCACGACCTAAACGAGATAGGGCACATTCAGCACAATTTAGATATAAATGAGGTCCCGCGCATAACTCCTGGCTATAATTTGTTAGCAATTGAGCATTGGCACAAATCCACCAGAAATCATGGAGTGTAATAACATACGGGATGCCTTTTTCTTTCAAGTAAGAAATATAATGGGCCGGATGTCCCATAAGGTGTTGGATATGAACCAAATCCGGTTGAAACTCATCCAGCACCTGGAGAAATGCTTTTGTTAAGGCGGGGTTATAAAATGTGGCCCAAAACCGGCGAAAGGGGGTTATCAAACCGGACCAGGCACACCAAATCTCCTGTCCATTCTGAAATCGACGTGTTATGCCTGTCCCATCAGCACTCCGACGATAAAACACCGCGACATTATATCCTTGTTGAACCAAAGATTCAGAAAGCCAATAAGTGTATAGTTCTGTCCCGCCAATATTTTCCGGTATATATTGATGCACCAGTTGTAAAATACGCACTCGATATCAGCCTTATGTACTAACACAAAACTGCTTAAGGTGAGATTTTTGGGGCGATAGATTAAGTCATATATAATGCTTATAATCCTATTTTTGCAACCGTAAATATCCTATGTTAGGATTGTAACTTAGTCAAGAAATTCCAGACCCTATGAAAAAATCAGTAGCCATTATAATTCTAAACTGGAACGCTGCCGATGACACAATTGCATGTATCCAGCAAATTTCCCGATGGCAACATCTTCGTCCGGTTATTTGGGTAGTTGATAATGCATCGACTGATGACAGTGTAGAACGTATTCGCCGCTCTTGTCCTGATGTATATTTAATCTGTAGCTCGACCAATTTGGGATTTGCCGGAGGAAGTAATCGCGGTATTCAAGCGGCAATTCAATCTGGTTTCTCCGCTATCCTCTTGTTAAATAATGACGCGTACATTTCTGAAGAGAATGTAATTTCTCTGTTAGAAACCCTAGACAGACATGAGAGAATTGGTTTTGTAGGCCCATTACTTTATGATAGCGACCAGAGAAGTCGATTAATCTCTGCCGGCGGCAAGAATCCTGTTCTGCACCATCAAACCAGGGTAAAGACCCCATCTACAACCACACCCTACCAACCTGTAGAAGCAATTTCCGGTACAGTGGTACTTATCCGGGGTGAAATTTTTCGGAAAGTGGGTTTTCTGGACGAATCTTACTTCTTCAGCACCGAACTAGCGGACCTCTGTAAACGGGGTCAGTTGGCTGGCTATCAATGCATTATTGACTGTCGAGCCAAGGCATACCACTCCATAAAACGTTCGGCAAAGTTCAGGGACACCCTCTACATTTATTACATTGTACGTAATCGATTTATTTATATACGGAAATTTTATGGAACTATCTCTGGCTTTTTGCTGTTCTTTTTCTGGACGTTAGATGGTATTGTACTCAGTCTAAAATTAATTCTCACAAAAAAGTCATCATCTGCACGGGCAGTATGGTTAGGTCTCATCGATGGACTGAGGGGCCGGTTTGGGGGGCAAAACGAACGAGTACTCCGATACTGTTTAAAAACAGTCGAACATTCACCAAATCTCTAATGCTTCTATTATGATTTTTTATCCGAAATGTTTATTAAAATGAACCATCAGTACGATAAACTTGCTGGGAATTGAACCTTGCCCCAAGTTGCCTTTGTCATCACCAACTGGAACGGAAAACAGTTCCTGAACGCCTGTCTGTCCTCCATTTTTGCCCAGGATTT
>RFIL01000464.1 GCA_003695285.1 Calditrichota bacterium | reverse complement strand
CTCCTGCTCCGGAGGCGGAGACGGCTCTCAATGCTTCATTCATGTGCAATACCGGATCCAGATAGGCGATGGTGAGCAGATAATCAGGAAGAATGGAGAGCGGGAAGAAGGTTCCTCCCAATACCAGTAACGGCACACCCACCGCAGCAATGGGTCCGGTGGCATCCTCTGTGCGCCGTGCCAACCGCGCCCCGAAGAAAAATCCAAGTCCTACATAAGCCGCGACGCTCAAAAACACTATCAAACCACCCAACCATATAGCCCCATGGAAACGCCCCCCAAAAAGATAGGCAATTCCATAGACTATGAGGGTCTGGATAAAGGCAATATACAGGTGAGCGAGAAGAATCCCCAGAAAATAGCCAGCAGGATGTAATGGGGAGATTAATAAACGCCGCAAGGTATGGCGCTCCCGTTCGGCGATGAGAATCGTGGTTGGCCCTCCCAGGCAACTGAAGAAGAGAGCGGCCCCAATCAAAATCCCCGGTGCGGTAGCATCAAAGGAGCGGGCGGTTCCCTTTCCGCCAGCATAAATTAACCCAAATAGCAGCAGCATCAGTGTTGGAAAAACGAGCCAGAAAATCAGCATTCTTCTGGTGCGTTTCCATTCCCACAAAATTCGACGGGATATGGCCACCATGTCGGAAAAAATTTGCCATCGAAACATAGTTCTCATCTCCTCTCCATTGCTAAGCCCAATTTACAAGTTTTATCGGTTCTGGATTTTCTCTCTTGATTCTCGAATGTCGTCTGAATGCCAACATGCCAACATTAAGTTTGTCTATTTCGTAAAACTCATATCATAAAATGCTGATGCTGTTCGTAATTCAAACTCCCTAACCCGGACGATGTTCTCAGGACCAGAGTTTCAAATTCTAAAATTTGGATGGAACCAACTTTTTTATTGGATTACCCCTGAGCTTCCCTTAAGATAGGATAATTTTTTGCAAGAAACTTTCATTAGCTCTGTCTAATTGTTTTTAAGCTTCAGGAAATTATAATATAAGACCGGAACTGTTTATGAATGCAACACTCAAAAATGCAACATCTGTTTTTCTTTTAAAATGTTTAATACTTCTAATCTTAAGTAGTTTTCTTGTGGCCCAATCCCCCCGGGGAAGATTCTCTGGAGGTCAGGTACATGGTAAGGTGATTGACGCGGTTACGGGAGTTCCGGTGGAATATGCCAGTATCATCCTGCGTAGTTTGCGCGATACCACTCGCGCTACCGGTACGATTACAGATAAAGAGGGGAAATTTATCCTCGAAGTCAGACGACCGGGGCGATATCGATTGGAAGTTGATTTTATTGGGTATAAACGAAAAATTATTCCCGAGCTGCGGGTGACGCCTCGCCAGGTGGAAGTGGATGTAGGGGAGATTCAGTTAGATCCGGTAGCCATTCAGGCTGAGGAGGTGGAAGTGGTAGGAGAACGGGCACCGGTGACCTTTCACATTGATAAGAAGGTCGTCTCAGTGGAAGGACAATTAACGGCTGCATCCGGGACTGCGGTGGATGTTCTGGAAAACGTTCCTTCGGTAACGGTGGATATCGAAGGAAATGTGGCACTCAGGGGCAGCTCCAATTTCACTGTGCTCATCGACGGTGTTCCCTCCATACTTGACCCGGCGGATGCCCTGCAACAAATTCCCGCCAGTAGTATTGAAAAGATAGAAATCATCACCAACCCCTCTGCGAAATACGATCCGGAAGGGACTGCAGGGATTATCAACGTTATCATGAAAAAAGGGAAAAAGAGAGGCATCAATGGAATCACGACTCTGAAGACCGGTATGGATGATAAATATGGTGGGGATGCTTTGTTTAATTATCAAAAAGGACGGATACAATTTTACATTGGAGGGGATTACAATCATCAATTTTTTCCGGGCTCTTCGCGTGAGGAGAACCAGACGATTCAACAGGATAGCGTTTCGTTCATTGCCTCAGAAGGAACCAACCGTCGGGGACGAATTTCTTATGGATTGCGAGCCGGGCTAAATTGGAAACTGTTTACCAGGGATAATTTAACCCTGGGAATTCGTGCCGGGGACAGGAGCCATCGCCGTACTGCCCAAACGGATTATGATCAGTGGAATGATGGCTCGGCGCTCCATCTTCTTTATGCGAACAAAAGCGAGAGAGAGCGCCAGTCAACTTTCTATTCATTAACCATGGACTACAAACATCGATTCCCAAAGGAAAATCATGAACTCTCCGCTCAGTTGGTGATGAATCAACGAGATAGTGATGAAAGCACCCTCAATGAGTTATATGATACTCCTGAGCTCATCACCGAAGGAAGGCAGACTACCGAGGTGGGCCCCGGCAGTCGGGTTCAGTTCCGATTGGATTATGCTTATCCCTTCAATAAGAAGAGCAAACTGGAAACCGGATATCAGGGGCAGATGAATTCTGCGGAAGATGATACCCGATTGCTGGATTATGATCCTCTTATCCAGAGGTATGTAGAGCAGACGGAGTATTCCCATCAAACCCGCTACGACAGAACCATCCATGCCCTTTACGGTATCTATGCCACCTCTCTGGGAAGGCTGGGGATGCAGGGAGGTTTTCGGGGTGAATATACATTCCGAAAAGTCAAGTTGCTGGATACCGGAGAGCAATATACCATAGACCGATGGGATTATTTTCCCAGTGTGCACCTGTCCTACCAAACTGTTCGTGGCCAACAGTTAATGACCAGTTATTCCCGTCGTATCCAGCGTCCACGAGGTTGGTATCTGGAACCGTTTGAGACCTGGATGGATGCTTATAATGTTCGCACCGGAAATCCGGATCTTCAACCGGAGTACATCGATTCCTATGAGCTGGGTTTACAGACTTTCTGGAAGAAGAATGTGATTTCCCTGGAGGGGTACTATCGTATTACTCATAATCGGGTGGAGCGGGTGCGATCCGTGTATGCGGAAAACATTACCCTCCATACTCTCGCCAACGTGGGCAAGGATTACGCCCTCGGGGCAGAACTGATGCTGAATGCCAATCCACGCATCTGGTGGAACATCAACTACATGGCTAATGTGTATGATTATCGGATAGAGGGGAATCTGTTAGGAAGGCCATTTCAACGGAGTAGTTTTAACTGGAACCTGCGGTTTAATAACATTTTTAAATTCAGTCAGGCGACACAGGCGCAACTGAATGTGATGTATAACAGTCCCTCTGTCTCTTCACAGGGGAAAAGAGAAGGTTTTACCATGGTGCATCTGGCTATCAAGCATGATATTATTCCTCAAAAGTTAACGCTAACCTTTCTATTAAGGGATCTTTTCAGCACTGGTAAATTTGAATTTACCTCATCCGGTCCGAATTTTAACAGTTATACTTATTTTGATCGCAAAGCTCCCATTGTCTTGTTAAACGTACGATACATTTTTAACAATTATAAGCCAGAGCGAAGACGCTCCCCGGAGCGTTCCCTGGAAAATGGTGATGAAGATGATGAGTTTTGAGGGGGG
>RFIL01000463.1 GCA_003695285.1 Calditrichota bacterium | reverse complement strand
GCTGAGATGTTGAAAACTGTTAGAAGAGCAATAAATCATTGGGGGTGTCCCTGCCTGAAAGATATAGAGGCTGTCATTGGCTGGATTGACGGCCAGAGATACCGGACCACCGGGAGGAATCCCCGATGTCACTGTTAAAGGACTATTGGCATCCTCAACAAAGTTTCCGCTGGCAGAGTCAATGGTGCCAAAATGCAATTCCAGGTTGCCCATCTGGTCTTTAAGATAGAATAACCAACCTTTGTAGCATTTTACACTGAGCACCCCGGCATTCTCCAGAATGTTTAAACTCCCGGCAGTGGTGCTGGCGCTGTACAGATGCCCGATGTTGACAAAGAACACTCTTCCGGAAACCTCATCCACGGAAAAATCACCGAGGTTGCTCCCAAAGTTATCGTCACTGTCCACATCCGGAACCGCAGTAAAGGTGTCAATTTTAGCCGGTGTGACGGAATGATCTACATGTGTGTAGAACAGGGAATTGGCACTCTCGGTGGAAATATAAACTCTGGTAGTCGTTGGCGAAATGGATGCCGCATCAATCCAATGGATTCTACCCCCATACACTTCTTCTACTTGAGGTGGACTTAATTGAGCATAAAGAAATTGGGAAACAAAAATGAAAAAGAGCAGCATGAAGTAACCAATCCGTTGGTTCATAATACCTCCTTGTGTTAAAGATCCGACGTGTACTTCGGCCACATTTTACAGTATTTTCGTCAATAATGATGGAGAGTTTATAGAGAGAACGAAAAAGAGGGAAAAGGCTTTGATAAAGGTGTTCTCAACGCTGTCAATGGAAATGGTTAGCGAAGAATCACTACTTTCCCGGAGGCTATTTTTTTACCCTTATCATCTTTGACAATATAGATATATACCCCATTGTTGATATGGTTCCAACCTGTAGCAGAGAGATCCCAGTAGATTCGGTTGGCGGTCGCCTCGGTTTCCCAGATTTTTTCTCCGCCCAGATTATAAATACTGATGGAGGAATTTAAGGGAAGACCATCAAAAAAGAGTCCTCCATCAGCCACTTTAACCGGATTGGGGTAGGCGATGATTTTGGTGACCTCTTCCGGAGGCTCCACCGGGGTGATGGTGCTATCTTCTTCGATAAGAAAGGAGGTATCCTGGGTGGCTATTAAATTTCCCTGAGCGTCAAAACCCAGCCCACTGATATAATAGGCAACTCCCAGGGTAATGTTATTCAGAATGACCTGATGGGTTGTTACCAGTTCCGATTGAAGAGGGGTGTATTGTTGTGGAGGATATTGAGTATCATACACCAGTTGAGTTCGAGTTGGTTGGGGAGTGTCCCAGGTAATAATCAGTGAATCACTACCGGTTAAGTTGATATTCATGGGAACGGGTTGAATGATTCCACTTACGACATCGGAAAAAGCGCTAAACAGGCCGGAAGCATTTTTAGCCTGAATTTTATATGAATACTGTTGGGAAGGTTGCACCGAATTGTCAAGATAAGTCGTTGTCGGGTGGCGAACAGAGTCTATTAACACAAAGACATTACTACCATCATCACGATAAATATAATACCAGGTTACGTCCGGTTCCGGATTGGGGTCCCACTGCAATTTAAAATAGTCATTTTGTGCCATAACAATGGCACTCCAGATGATCATCCAGAGATAAATTCGATACATCATAATTTTCCATATCTTGTTATAAATGAAAGTTAATACACGAATAGTTTATTAAAAATAAAAAAATGGACTCTAACAATAATTTTCAATCCATAGCTTGGGAGACAAAAAAAACGCCGGTATAACACCGGCGTTCTGCGGATGGTAAGGCACCTCCAATGACTCACCGAATAATTACGACTTTTCCTTTCGATAATACCCTGGCATCAGTGGATTTTACCATGTAAATATATAAACCACTGGGTAAATACTGATTCTGGTTATCCACCACATTGAGATGAAATTCTTTAGCTCCGGGATTTTCTATATCGGCTTCATATAATTTTTCTCCCAGAATGGAATATAGAACCACTTTCTGAGCATTCTCCGGGAGGTTCAGGAAGATCATTTCCCGATGCCCCTCACTCGGTTTTAACGGATTCGGGTAAACGACGATTTCATCCAGACCGGGAGTTCCCGCAGGAGTACCGGTGACAAAAGAGGAATCAGCAATGCTCAAAACTTTTCCGTTTTCATCGGTCACTTTCACTTTAAAGAAATATGTCGTGTCTGGCTGTAGATTGGTGAGGTTGACCACATGATGGGTATTGAAAGTGACCATACTGATGGTGATGATCTGGGTGGTGTTGAACCAGTAGCTAACATCCACCATAGAGGGAAGTTCCGTTTGGATATCGAAGTTTACTTGTCGCTGATTTATTTTCTGAATGGTAAAGCTCTTGATATCATTGCGATTTTGAACCACTACCTCCAATTGTTGTTGATCTGACTGACCAAAGGGGTCGGTGACAATAAATTGGAGGGATGATGTGCCATACCAATCCGGTTCGGGATAAATCTGTAATTTGTAAGTGCTCGGATCAAACAGGGCGACCAGATGAGGACCGGCGTTGAACTGCCATTGCAATTCGGTCAGTGTGTTGGTAGAATCTACCACATGACGGATTAAATCCATGGTAATACTGCTATCTTCGGCAATGATTAAATTGGTCGGTAACTTCAGATGAGGTGGTGTATTATCTGTCAGATAAGTAATGTTCACAATGGCAGTATCTGATTCATTGAGAGGGTCGATCACCCGGAAAAATCCATTTTGAGAGGTGGCATTTGCAGAAGGGGTGATCTGGATAATTTTATTGGGTTCATCATACCATGTAATGGTAAATTGGGTATATCCCCAGAATTCCCAATCCAATTCAAGTGGTGTGTTATCGACGTCATTGGCGTATAGTTTCAAATCCACAAGGTTATTGCTGAAGGGACTGACGAAAAGATTGCTGATAATCGTTTGTGGAGGATCATTAATCGGTAAAATGGTTACCTGAAATGTGTCGGTTCGTGTGGTCATATCCGGCGCCTGGGCAATGGCGATCATCTGATCCACTCCATACCAATCTGGCTCAGCAGATTGAATCGTTACTTTGCGGTTAGAAGGACTATAAAAGTATTGAAGATTGGCGCCTGCTTCAAAAGACCAGGAGATCGATGAAGGAGGGTAATTGGAAATTTGAAGACAGGTATCCATCTGGATCTGGAATTGAGAATCTTCGTCAAAGGTGGCATCCGGTACGTTCACCTCGAAGACATATTGTCCGCCGGTTAAGACATGGATTGTCACCTGAGCGGTGTCCGATGCCCCGGAGGGGTCGCTGACTTGAAAAGTGCCCGTTTCGGTGGTAAAGGTGTCCAGCGGAGTTATTCGAATGATCTTGTTAACCTGATCCACCCAATCAATGCTAAAGTGAGTAAATCCGGAAAAAGTCCAGTTTAAATCCAGCGGTGTATTGTCCACATCTACGGCGTAATCCGTTAAATCAATGATATTGCTATCCGGATTATCGGTGATGTAGAGAGAAGTCACTGAAATGGTGGGTGGGTCATTCACCGGTGTAATGAGAACCTGAAAGGTGTCGGTTACGGTTTGATTATCCGGGTCGGTGGCAGTGGCTACCATGATGTCCTGTCCAAACCAATCTGCATTTTTGGACTGGATTTTAATCAGCCGTGAATTGGCATTATAAGTAAAGCGGAGGTTGTTCCCGGCAGTAAAATTCCAGGTAATTTGTGAAGGTGGATAAATTGAATGAAAAACGGTTGTATCCATATTGATTTCGGTAAACTGGTCCTCCGGGAATTGCTGATCCCCAATATTTACCTCAAAAACCGTCTGAGTATTCCCGGTAACTTCAATGGTGACCTGGGAAGTATCACTGGCATTCTGTGGGTCAAACACTCTGAAGAACCCGGTTTCCAGTATGGTAGTATCCAGTGGGGTAATCTGGATAATATTGGCGGCTTGATCGACCCAGGTGATGTTAAAATGGGAAAACCCCCAGAATTCCCAATCCAGTTCATTATCGGGATTATCCACGTCAATGCTATACTGAGAGAGATCAATGATATTGCTATCCGGGTTGCTGGAGATGTAAAGATGTTGCAGTGTTAACACCGGTGAATCGTTAACCGGGGTAATGGTGACCAGAAATGTGTCCGAGGCAGTCGTTTGATCCGGGGCCTGGGCGGTGGCAATCATCTGATCCTGACCAAACCAGTTGGGATTTTGCGAGCTGATCGTAACCACTCGGGTTGCGGAATCGTAACTGTACTGCAGATTACTCCCGCTAACAAAGTTCCAGGTAAGTTGATCTTCGGTGAAATTGCTTACGGTAACCACCGTATCCATGAGAATAGCAAAGGATTGATCTTCGGGAAAAGTAGGGGGAGGAACATCTACCGTAAAGACGACCGGGGTATTATCAACAAATTGAAAATTAAAGGCGCGGAGATCATAAAGGGTATCAGGATCGGTAACCTGCATGGTAAAAGAGGCAGGCCCGATATAACCGGGAGGGTTAGAACTGATCACCAGATTGTTCCCCTGAATGGTAGCCGTAACATTAGTCTGTTGGCTGATTTGAACCTGGAGTTCACTAACGGTATGGTCCGGATCATAGAGAATGGAAGATAAAGCAAAAGTCGTATCCTGTCCGGTTATAAGTGAGGTTAGCTGAAGTTGAATTTCCGGAACGCCAACCTGATCCACGTTTGACCAGCCGCTCATGTTTCCGGCTGAATCAATCGCAGCAACCCGATAAGCATAGGAATTACCCGGTAGCACATCGTGGTCTACCACATGAGTGGTGGGATGAAATACATATTGCAGATTAACAAAGTTGTTGGTGGAATTTACAGACCGCTGAAGCAGGTAACGGTAAATGTCCGGATCACTATTGGGGTCCCAGTAGATATTTAATGAATCTGTTTGAGCATATAACGAGCTAAAAACTAAACACGTCATCCCTAACAAAAATTCCCTGAACTTCACTATAAACACTCCCTCTTTATTTAGCAAAACAATTTGTAAGCAAATATGCTGCCATTTATCCAGCTTCGGTTAAACTTGGGTTTAGTTGATGCTTAGGTATGGAATTTGAGAAATTATTTTACAATCATTGTGATGATAACAATCAAATTTTTAATTGAGTATTTAAAAATGGGAGGCATGATGAAAGGAAGAACCAAATAAAAAAGGGAGGTGAGGTATCTCACCCCCCGGAAATTTTCTTAGTCCTGCAAAGCCTCATAAACATGACCGACCAATTCTTCGGAAGGCTTCAGCGTCTTTTTACCCTCATCCCATTTGGCGGGGCATGCTTCGTCAGGGTGTTCGCTTAGGTAAACATTAGCTTTCATCTTGCGAAGTAATTCATCTGCGTTTCGTCCCACATTGTAGAAATTAATTTCTGAACCGACTAATATTCCTTCCGGATTTATGATGAAAGTGCCACGAAGGGCCAATCCGGTTTCATCATCATAGACACCAAACATCCGGGAGATTTTACCCAACGGATCGGCACCCATGGGAAAATTGACATTTTCGAGAAGCTTTTCATCATTTCTCCAGGCCAGATGAACGAATTTAGTATCAGTAGAAACAGAGACAACTTCAACTCCCATCTCTTTTAACTGCGGATAAACTTCCGCCAGATCTGCCAGTTCAGTGGGGCATACAAACGTAAAATCGGCAGGATAGAAAAACAATATGGTCCATTTTCCATTTTTCCGAGCCTCTGCTAAAGAAAAATTGCCAAATCGTCTCTCTGCGGGTTCATACGTTTCCATTTCAAAATCCGGTACCCGATCACCAACTAATATCATATCAGACATATTGACCTCCTTTCGTTTTATTTCCCGTTTCCAGATGAGATTCTGATTAGTTAAAATTAAATTCGTTCATCGAATTACGCCCAATAAGAGTTTCACTGTCCAGGCTTTTATTTCCCTATACTCTTGGAATTTATGCTAAAACAATTGGCAATGCGATATCGAAAATTTTTCTTAGTCAATTCCTCTCAAAGATAGATTGGATTCCAGTATCAGGCAAAGGTTACCAGAAAAATTACCTGGTCAAAAGGCCTCTCATCTCTACCCGGATAACACCTCGAAAATCACCTTCCTGATACCCGGTAGCGTGATCTTCAGGATATCGTTTCTTTAATTCCTCCAGCACTGCCGGAGAGATATCGTCCGGATTTCCATGGCAACTTAGACAGAGTGTTCCAACTTTTAAAGGTTTGTAATATCGGTAAATGATTTCACCATCTTTATCTATTTTCTGAATCATATATGCCGGAGATTCTCCTTGCTGAATCTTCTTTTCAAAGAATGCAAGGGCTGCCTCCTCCCAGCGATCCGGTGCATTGGCCGGATTCCGATAGCGACGAGTGGTACGTTTAATATTTACCTGCTTTCCCGATTCCTGAGCCACCTTACTCGTTAATTGTAAAGCAGTTGTATTACACACCGAGATGGCATGTTCCGGACCCCCTTCTTGAATGGCTTTTGTCAGTTCCAGCACCAGGGTGTTAATAAGTCTCCTGGAAAGCGTATCTCCAATGGCTACAATTTTTTGTTCTTCTACCGGTGACAAAAGAGATTCATCCGTTTCTTTTTTTTCACATTGAACCAAAAACAAAACGGCCAATAAAATAGTGACGAGAAGTTTCTGTTTCATCCCCATCCCCTTTGTGTTTTGGTTTATGGGTTTAAGCCTGTTTTAAACCTGATTTGTTCTCCTGTGGAAAGTATAGCCTCGACACAGAAAAATTCCTCAATGATTTTATCAAAATTCCAGACACTCTTTTTTTCCTAGCACCAAACTTTTGGTTAACGTAAAAGTAACATTTTGCGGGATTGCTGGAAATTGGGTGTATTCAAATGATAAAAGTAAACACCACTACTCACGGGGAATCCTTTGTCATCTGTGCCATCCCAATAGAGCCGATGTCTTCCCGGTAGAAACACCTGATTGGCCAATCGCCTGATAATTTTTCCCTGAAGATCATAAATGACCATTAAAACCGGTGTTTTATGCGGCACTTCAAATTCAATGGTGGTTCCGGGATTAAAGGGGTTAGGATAGTTCTGTTTAAGTGAAAATGTGGATATTGATTTATCAGATGATTCGGGAATCTCAGAAGCAGGGTATGGAGGCGTACCCCGGAGCCAAAAATGAACGGTATCCTGAATTGAAAAGGATATGGGGTTAGAAAAGGTCTTGTACACCCATCCACCGAAAATATTCCCCATAGTATTCCCATGCACTAATTGGAATGAATGGAGGCTGCCATCTCCGGTATTGGTGCTGAGACTGGTATCCAGATAGCTGCCATTATAAGCAATCACCAGTTGCCAGTCGGTTAAATTCCCACTCTCAAAATTGTCAATCAGGAGAGTATCGAAGGAAATTGCATCGATCCAGTCAGTAATTTCTAAAGAGGAAACTCCTCCGCCTCCAACAGGGCGCAAGGTGATTTCATCCAGCGGAGTGTCGAGGAAATCAATACCATTCCCCCGGAACCTTCCCGCAGGGATGTGGTAATATCGCCAGGTAGTATCCCGATAAGTGCGGAGTAACCATTCGTCATTGTCGGTCTCATGTAAAAGAATCTCAAAAGGTTCTCCAATGGGGGTTAAGGGTACATCCACAAAGGTGGTATCATTTTCGGTAACCGGTACATTTCCAACCACAATCGGGATAAATCCATCAACTGATACCTGAAAGCTATACATTCCCGGTGCAAGGCTATCTGCTAAAAAATAACCGCTGCTATCGGTCTGGGTATCCAGTACCGTTACCGCCCCCAAACCCCATCCGGTAGCGTTATCATAAATCCTTCCGCTAATAGCCCCAAAGGTAACGGGTTGGATGGGATTCCCTTCAACCTGATATAACAAATTGTTGGTCTGATCGGCAATCCAGAGGTAATTCCCGTCCCAGGTTAAGCCATTTGCAGCCCCACCTCCGTTGGGACAGGGGAAACTGGTAATCACATTTCCGGTTAAGGGATCAAATTGATAGATGGTTGCCACTCCCCCGGGGTTGTTGTTCGAGCACCAGACCGTACTCCCGTCCCATGTTAAACCGAAGGGACTATCCCCGGGAAAGAGAAAGGAACTGATTAGGTTACCCAGGGTATCCACTTGCACAATTTTTTCATCCGGAGCCCCACTATCGGCAATGCGATAGGTCTCCCCGTCCCATTCCATTCCGATGCATTGCTGGGTGGGGATGGGGAGGGTGCTTAACACATTGCCGTTAAAATCCACCTGTTTGATGACATTTTGGGAAACAATCGAGACCCAGAAATATCCCTCCCGATAGGTCAGACCTATTGCTCCGGAAAGCCCGGTGTTAACAGTAGAGAGCACTGTTCCATCGGTTGTGTCAATTTGATAAATAACATGATCCACCAATCCCAGCAGGTAGAGATGGGTTCCGTCCCAGGTGAGGTCTGC
>RFIL01000462.1 GCA_003695285.1 Calditrichota bacterium | reverse complement strand
TATCAGGGGATAGTGATTCAGAACAAGTTTCTCATCTCTTTTGAAGGGCATATTCATTTCTTACTTTGTCAACAACGAATAAGGCAGTACTTTTAACCTCATGGAACGAAAATTGTCATGATGAAATCCATATAAAACGTGGAAGGGCTATGAAAATCAGCGATCCGTATCAGGCATTACTAACCATTAGTACTGAAATTAACGCCATGCATGAGAGCGAATCTTTGCTCAATCGAGTCATGGATATCGCCATGGAGGCTGTGAATGCTGAACGGGGATTCATCCTCCTCAAGTCTCCTAAACATCCTGACAGTTTTGAGGCAGTTACCGCCCGGAATATTAGCAAAGAGAACATCACTTCTATTCAGGAGGTCTCCAGTAGTGTGGTCAATAAGGTGCTGGAAAGTGGCGAGCCGCTGGTGACGGTAGATGCTCAGACCGACGAACGATTTTCTGATGCTGAGAGCGTGATGATTCAAAATATTCGCTCGGTGATGTGTACACCCTTAATCGTCAAAGATCAACTCATTGGTGCCATTTATATGGATAATCGATTGGAAACCGGGCAGTTTGATGAAGAAAGTTTGAAATTTCTTCAGGCGTTTGCTACCCAGGCGGCTATTGCCATCGATAATGTACAATTAATTGAAAAAATGCAATCCGAGAACCAACGGCTGAAGAAGCAAATTTCTTTAAGTGAAGCTTTTCCGGAGATAATTGGTACCAGCCAGGCTATCCAGAAGGTTCTCCAACTCATCAAAGATGTAGCGGATTCTACCGCCACGGTTTTAATTGAAGGAGAAAGTGGTACCGGAAAGGAACTGGTGGCAAGGGCTCTCCATTATCATTCCTCGCGTCGCGATCACTTGTTCATCCCTATTTTTTGTGGTAGCCTTTCTGAAAATTTACTGGAAAGCGAACTATTCGGACACCGCAAAGGCGCCTTTACCGGTGCCATTGAAAACAAAGCCGGGTTATTTGAGGAGGCCCACCAGGGGACCCTTTTCCTGGATGAGGTAGCGGATATCAGCAAGAATATTCAAACAAAGCTGTTGCGGGTTATTCAGGAAGGGGAGATTAAGCGAGTTGGGGATACTAAGATCCAGAAGGTTGATGTGCGATTGATTTGTGCAACGAATAAGGATTTATGGAAGGAAGTGGAGGCTGGAAATTTTCGGGAAGATTTATACTACCGCCTGAATGTGATTAATATTAAGATGCCTCCCCTGAGAGAGCGGGTGGAAGATATCCCTCTCTTAGCGGACCATTTTCTGAAAAAATTTTCCATTCAGAACAAAAAACAACTCAAAGGTTTTACCAAAGAAGCGATGGAAGAGTTGAAAAAATATCCCTGGCCCGGTAACATTCGAGAATTGGAAAACACGATTGAACGAGCCGTCATTCTGGCCCGGGGGACCTATATCACCGCTGATCTGCTTCAACTGAACCGTTCTTTACCTGAGATTTCTCTGGTGGGTAAATCGTTGAAGGAAATTGAAAAAATGGCCATCATGAAAACCCTGGAAGCAACCGGTTATAATCGTACCCGAACGGCACAAATTTTAGGTGTATCCCGTCGCTGGCTACAATATCGACTGAAAGAGTGGGGTGTTGGGGATGGAGATTAAGGGCTACGAGATTCTCAGCGAAATTAATCGCGGAGCCGTAACCACGGTCTTTCTGGGAAGACAAACCTCTCTGGACCGCAAGGTGTTGATAAAAGTGCTGAATCAACAATGGCAGCAAGAACCGGATATGGTTCAGCGCTTTCGGAGAGAGGCCAAAATCTGTGCCCGCCTGAAACATAAAAATATTGTAGATATCTTTGATACTGGTAGCGGTGATGAGAACCTCTATCTCATCATGGAATACATAGAGGGAATTAACTTAAAGGCGTTCATTCGAAAATATCATCCCATCCCTTTTGAGATTCTTCGCTTTCTTGTTCATGAAATACTGAATGGCTTAGCATACGCCCATGGTCAAAATATTATCCATCGGGATATGAAACCGGATAATATTATGATCAGTCAGGAAGGGGTGGTGAAGATTACTGATTTCGGTCTGGCGTTTATGCCACAACTCCCGGGAATAACGGCCCAGGGTGGTACTGTGGGCACCCCTGCTTACATGTCACCTGAACAGGCTAAAGGGAGTAAAGTTGATCATCGCTCGGATCTGTTTAGCGTTGGAGTCACGATCTATGAA
Source organism: Calditrichota bacterium (assembly GCA_003695285.1). Lineage (GTDB taxonomy): Bacteria > Calditrichota > Calditrichia > RBG-13-44-9 > J075 > J075. The sequence continues at coordinate 6,719 of RFIL01000462.1, read as the reverse complement.
TTAGCCAGTGGGACATCTCCCTTTGCCAGTAAGCACTTTGGTGAGTCCATCCAAAAAATTTTATCAGTAAATCCACCCCCCTTATCGGAGGTGCGAACGGATATCCCGGATTGGTTCTCGGAGCTGGTTACTAAACTGATGAATAAGGATCCGGCTAAGAGACCAAACTCGGCAAAAGAAATTTTACAATTACCCTACTTCAAAGATCTCCCCATTCAGGAGGAACATTTAGCGCGTTTTATCCGTGACCCGGACAGTTATCAAACTGCGGAGATAGTAGGGGGTGAACAACTTCAGCTGCAGAAACGCCATCATCACTGGATACGAAACAGCATTGTTGGGGTGCTGGCGCTTCTGGTGGTGGTTCTGGCTGCCAGGGTTATTGATACCAGGGAAGTGAAGGATTCTCCCCCTGAGCAATCGACGAAAGTAAATCCTGTTACTGATACACTCCTCACAAAAACAGACAGGGGACTCCCCACGAATGAGAAAAAACTCCCTCCTGCAAAATCATCGGTGCCAACTCCTCCGGAAACATCAAAGGAGAAACCTCAAAGAACCTCTTCCCCGATTGTTGCTACAAACCGGGAGCCGGCTCAAGTTAAGGAAGTGAGGGAGAATATTTCGAATAAACTTCCTCCAGAAGAAATACGAGTCGATTCTGCGGAAATTGCTGCAGCAAAAGAGAGTGGTTATTTGATGATAAAATGTATACCCTGGGCTGATATTTATATTAATGGTGAGAAAAGAGAGACTACCCCTCTCTCCGCTCCGTTGGAGCTGGAACCCGGTAAATATACTCTTACCCTGCGGAATCCGGCTTTCGCCCCGGAAGAAAGAGAGGTGGTCATAGAACCGGGTATGACTCTGTCCCTGGAAGTTACTCTTCAACCGGCAGTGGGTTTTTTAAGTTTGCGTGTGATTCCCTGGGCAGAGGTGTATGTAAATGGAAACCACATGGGCACCACACCGTTCACCAAACCGCTTTCTCTTCCTGCTGGAAAATATGAGATACGACTGGTGAATCCGCAGTATCGAGAGTGGGTGGATACTTTAACGATTCTGGCGGGTAAAATGGTAACCCGGAAGATTGATTTACAACCTTAACAGGAATTGGAAATCAAAGATGGATAGTATTCAACTCAATATTTCAAGATGGTTTAATGGTTATGGAAGCTTGATTTTAGCCATAATCTTGCTGCATTGCTTGTGGAGTTCGGGTGCGGTATTATCCCAGCAAATGGAACCGGAGGTGCAACAAGTAAAACAGTTATATGACTCGCTCGAATTTGAAAAAGCCATCAGCATTGGACAGGAGGTGTTAAAATCCAGGAAACAGATCAGCCTGGATGGTCTGGTGATTGTCCATCGATATATGGCGCTTTCTTTCTACAATGTCGGGGAACAGGATTCTGCGAGGAGTCATTTTTTAAGTTTGTTGAGTCTGAATCCCGATGAAGAATTGGACCCGGTATTTATATCCCCTAAAATTATCGAATTTTTTAACAAGATTAAAGAAGAGTATCTTGCTCAACAGGCCACACCCACGGGTAAGCCATTCACACGATATGTACTGGTCGATGATCCGCGTCCCGGTGCAGGCTGGCGTTCAGCGCTAATACCCGGCTGGGGCCAGTTCTATAAGCATCAACCCCGAAAAGGAATCTTAATCGGGGGAGCGTTCTGGAGCAGTCTCCTCTTTACCGGATTTGCCGCTCTGAAGGAAAAGCAAACTCATCAGGATTATCGAGATGCCGTGTCTCCGAAAGATATTGATGCCAGATATAATACCTATAACCGCTGGTATCGAACCCGTCAAATCATGACCTACACGACCCTCCTTTTATGGAGTCTCTCAGTGGGGGATGCCCTCTGGTCAGGGTATCCGACCCCCGTGGTGACTCTCTCCACAGGTGAAGTGCAGTTTTCTTATATCTATCATTTTTAGGAATAAGAGTCTTCAGGATATCGTTTGATTTTTGCAGGCTTTTTTCTACTCACGGATCGGGGCAAGAGATAAATCATACTTTCTTGTGAATAGTTCCCGGGGATGATTTCTTGGTTCGCTTAGAAGATTTTTCATCTTTGCGAGGGCTCTTGTGTTTTCCGGAACGGGAACCCCACAACTCTGCATAGACCCGACTGATCTCGGCACCCAGGAATAGAATCTGCACGGAATAATACACCCAGATCATAATCATGACAAATGAACTGGCCGCACCGAACACGGAGAGGAGGCGACTTTTCCCCAGGTATAACCCGATGAAAAATTTACCAATCGTAAAGAGAAATCCTCCAATACTTGCTCCCGCCCAGACATCTTTCCAGTAGATTCGGGTATCAGGGAGTTGTTTGTAAATCAAGGCAAAAAGTAAAGAAGTAATGAAAAAGGAGACCAGAATATTTCCGATTTGCCAGATATAAACATAGGTAAAAGCGGGTACAAATTCAGCGAGAATTTTACCGAAGCTTGCCAGGATGACATCAACAAATACCAGAGCAAGTAGCAAGACCGCAATGGAAAAGATCATGATCACCGAAAAAAAGCGATTCATTAACAGGTTGATGAACCAGTGCCGTTCTGTGGTGGAGATTTCCCAGATTTGATTGATAGCAACCTTCAGATGGGTAAAGACATTTGTGGCAGCCAGAAGAAGAATACCAATGGTGAAGATTTTAGGGAAGGTCCCAATGGTCAGATGTTGACCAGCTTCTATCATTTTTTGAATGGCGACCGCCGTTTGTAAATCCACAATGTTTTGAAGCCGCTGAACAATTAATCCTTTTACCGCTTCTTCCCCGAAGAAGGTGCCGCCAATGGTAATGACAATAACAAAGGTGGGCGCCAGAGAGAAGAGAGTATAGTAAGCAACGGCCGCGGCCAACCAGGAAACATTGTGACGTCTCCATTCTCCCGGCAACGTTTTGCAGAGCAGCAAAAATTTTCGTACAACTTCCATAGTTCCTTCTCGTTTCGAAAAAAGAATATAATAGGTGGGTGACACAGAAAAAAGGAGTTGGTGGGGAATAAATCATTAATTGACGACCGGAAGCTGATAGAAGTAGTTGGATGAGACCGTCGTCTGAATCTTGGTTGCTTCTTGTGTGGTGTTCCTGTTGCTAAAGAGGTTAAAACTCTTCAGGGTTTTCCTGTGGGAGGCAGGCTTCACGTGATGCATCATCAAACGCACAGGAGAAGCTCTTTGATACGATTATGCTATCTATTTTCCCCTTTATCCTGCTTGGGGCCTGGGATTCATCCTGTCTCCCAAATGGAACTGAGCGCTTACAATCGTTTAAATATAACCGCTTATTGGGTCAGAACCTCTTAACCGGCAAAAGGATAGAGTTTCCCGTGAACGGATAATCTCTCGGGGTTTATAATTTCAATTTTGCCTCTGGAAAGTCGGATCAGGTCTTCATTTTCAAATTCTTTTAAAATGCGGCTGACCACTTCTCTGGCGGTGCCGACCTCTCTGGCGACTTCGGAATGGGTCATTTGCAGGCTGTTTACCCGGGAGCTCACAGCGCTGGCAAGAAAATTGGCAATCCGTTCATCCACCCGTTGAAATACCAGAGATTCAATCTTGGAAATGAGCGAGAAGAGTTGTGAGGAACAGGAGTTGAGATAAAATTCTCTCCAGCTCTCATAGCGATTTAACCAATCCAGCACTTTATTCTTCGGAAACAACAGCAACAGGGTATGTTTTAAAGCCTGAGCATTGGCGATAAAGGGTTGGTTGTTAACAATTGAAAAGGAGGTTAATAAACAACTTTCCATGGGAGACACATTATAAATAGTAATTTCTTTCCCCAATTCACTGGTTTTAAACACTTTGACGCTACCTTCCAAAACCACATAGAAACTGTTACACTTCTCACCTTCTATTACAAAGAGTTGGGAAGAGTGAAATCGTCTGATATATGAGTATTCTTTTATTTCTTCTTTCAGATTCCGTTCCATTGATTCCCATTGGGGGAAAATCTTGTGTAATGCTAATTTCATGATAACCTCTCTCTGGTTTTGGTCCCCCCTGGCGGAAAATGATCGAACAGTTGTTTTTTTCCATTGTTAATAGAATTATTATTCAAATAGAGTGCCAGGTGTTATAAGAGGAGGTCTTATGAAGATCGCTACCTTTTTTGATAGGGAAATACTGTCAATTTGAAGTATTTTAAAATTAACGTAACTTATTGTAAACTAAGGAATCCAAACATAGATATTTCTCTATTTTATGGCAGGGGATTTATCTTTTTTAAAAAATGTAGTGCGATAAAAAATGCGCAGCAGGGATGCAGGATATGCGCAATAAAATGGGAAAGATGAGGACAATGAAGATTGATTCAATGCAACAATTGCAAGATATCATGACAACGACCCCGGGGATGGTTCTCTATTTTACCACTCCTGGTTGTAATGTCTGTCAATCGTTAAAACCGGGGATAAAAAAAATGTTACAGGAAGAATTTCCGAAAATGGTCTGGTGTGAAATAGATTGTGATAAGCATCCCGAGATTTCAGCCCAGATGGGGATATTCACTGTTCCCACGATTGTGCTCTATATTGATGGGAAAGAAGTCGCCCGACTGGTACGTCATTTTGGTATCCAAAATTTGCGGGAAAAGTTAAATCGTCCTTATCATTTGCTTTTCTGTGAATAAGTTCTGGGTAAAACAATATTCTGGTTGCAGATACCCGGATTGTTATGTAAAATGAATTGGTTCTATAAACAAACGTCAACAGGAGTAAAAAAATGGCTGGAATGTTTGGTTCAAAAAAAGATAAAGAGAAAAAAGACGAATCAACCCCACAGGATAGTTCCACCGGGACTCCTCAGGGCACGGATTCTTCCGCTGAACCCATTACGGTGACAGACCGTGCGAAAGAGAAAATTGTGGAGCTGATTGAAAATGCCCAATCTCCGGTGTTGGGAGTGCGAGTCATTGCCGAGGGTACTTCTCCCATGAATCCGGAATTCAGTCTCGCCTTCGTGCAGGAAGGAGAAGCATATGAGGACGACACTATCGTCGATTGCGGCGCATTTAATATTTATATTGATGCGGAAAGTCTCCCTTTGATCAAAGAAGTTGAGTTGGATTTCGTTACCACCGGCATGGGTGGAGGATTTCGGATAGAAAAGCGGATTTCACGCTCTCAGGTTGAAGGGCCTCTTGCAGAAAAACTACAGCGGGTTATTGATGAGCAAATTAATCCTGCTCTCCAACTCCATGGGGGTTATGTTCAACTCATTGATGTGAAAGATACAACTGCATATATTGAGTTGGGAGGAGGCTGTAAAGGGTGTGGTATGGTGGATGTTACCCTGAAACAGGGTATTGAAGTTATGATTAAACAACACGTGCCGGAGATTACTGAAGTGCTGGATACCACCGATCATGCCAGCGGGACCAATCCTTATTATCAACCATCCAAGTGACGGGTCAAGGTTCTATTTTCTAAGGAATTCTCTGTAACGTATCCAATTCTGAGAAAAGATAAATTTCATGAACATTCTATTAGTATCCACCTATGAGCTGGGGCGTCAGCCGTTCGGGTTGAGCTCCCCGGCTGCCTGGCTTCTGGATGCCGGTTTTCAGGTTACCACGGTCGACTGTGCTGTTTCGCCTTTTCCCGAAGCAGATTTATCCCGATACGATGTGGTTGCTTTTTATCTTCCCATGCACACAGCTACGCGACTGGCGGCACCTCTGATTAATCGGGTCGCATCGGAAAACCCTCACATCCGTATCATTTGCTATGGACTATACGCTCCTTTAAACGATTCTTTCTTACGTCAGTGTGGTGCCCATTACATCATTGGTGGTGAGTTCGAGGAAGAGTTGCTTCGAATCATAAAGCGGTTCGAGGAATCTCGGGAAGAGAATGTTCCATCCCCCTTTCTCGAGCCACCGATCATCTCTCATGCACGCTTGAAGTTTCGACTTCCTTACCGGAAGGGCTTACCGGGTTTATCCCATTATGCCCGGTTATACGGACTCGATGAGGTACCCCGTCTGGTTGGGTATGTGGAAACCACCCGTGGGTGTAAACATCATTGTCGGCATTGTCCCATTGTTCCGGTTTATCAAGGAAAATTTCGTCTGATTCAACCGGAAGTGGTGCTGGCTGATGTGGCACAACAGGTGGAAATGGGTGCCCGTCATATTACGTTTGGGGATCCGGACTTTTTGAATGGTCCGGGACATGTCATTCCCCTCATTCAAAAAATGCATCAACAATTTCCGGATCTCACCTTTGATGTTACCATCAAAATCGAACACCTGCTGAAACACGCACACCTGTTGCCGGAATTAGAACGCAACGGATGTTTGATCGTGACTACCGCAGTGGAGTCTCTTGATAATAAAATTCTCGCCCGGTTGAAAAAGGGACACTCTCGCGAAGATTTTCTGGAAGTTGTGAGATTGTTTCGTCGATTTCAGATGGTGCTAAATCCGACCTTTATCCCGTTTAATCCCTGGACTTCCCTCACTGACTATAAGGATCTCCTGGCTACCCTGTGGAAGCTGGGGCTTGCCGAACAGGTTTCCCCAATTCAGCTGGCTATCCGTTTGTTAATCACCAATGAATCACCGTTGTTAGAGTTGCCGGAAATTCAGGAAGTGATAACAAATTATCATCAGGAAAAGCTGTGCTATGAATGGGAGCATCCCCAACCGGAGATGGATGAGCTTCAAAAGTCAGTCTTATCCATGGT
>RFIL01000067.1 GCA_003695285.1 Calditrichota bacterium | reverse complement strand
GAAAATTTTTCCAACGTGCTCCCCGGAGATTTGTTGTTTTTTGGTTCAGGCGATCGTATCACGCATGTGGGAATCAGTCTGGGAGGCGCAAAATTTATCCATCAAAGTGGAGATGTTCACATCAACAGCTTAAATCCGGAAGATGAAGATTATAGCCCCTACCGAAGACGTTCCCTTAAAATGATTAAACGCATTTTGAAATCCCGGTAATATACACCCAAAGGAGGTGAGTCTATGAAAATCACTCGCAAAGAATTTTTATCCTTCTCAGGCAAAATCATTCTGGGAGCTCCTATTTTGAATTCTTTATTTTTGAAACCATCTTCAGCATTACCATTATCGGAAACCCTTAACTCAGGAGATGTGATGATAGAGGTAAAAATCAAACGTTTGAACCTGGTACACACCTGGACCATATCCCGCAATTCCAGTGATTTTAAAGAAAACGTGTTTGTCAAATTGGAAAAGGATGGCATTGTCGGGTATGGAGAGGCTGCGCCCAATGTGCGATACGGAGAGAATGCTCAGCTAACCGTGCAGCGCATTCATGAGGCAGAATCCATTTATCATTCCACAGATTTTTTTCATTACATGGACATCAAAGAGAAGCTGGATAATACGATCTTGGACCAGAGTTGTGCCAAAGCCGCTTTAGATATTGCCCTGATGGATTGGATTGGTAAAGCATTCGGGGTTCCTTTATACAAATTATGGGGATTGAACACTTCCCATGCCCCGGTTACCTCCTTTTCCATTGGAATTGACACCCCGGAGGTCATAAAGCAGAAAGTAAAGGAAGCCGAACCGTATCCCATTTTAAAGGTTAAGGTGGGTACCAAAAGGGATGAAGAAATTATCGGAGCCGTGAGGAGCGTAACCGATAAACCCATTCGGGTGGATGCCAATGAGGGCTGGAAATCGAAGGAGGAGGCGCTGGAAAAAATTCAATGGTTAAAAACCCAGGGTGTGGAATTTATAGAACAACCGCTCCCTTCCGACATGATCGAGGAGACGGCCTGGTTGCGGGAGCGGGTCGATATGCCCATCATTGCTGATGAAGCGGTGAAAACTGCAGCGGATATCCCCAAACTTGCCGGAGCTTATGATGGGATTAATATCAAATTGATGAAATCCGGTGGCTTGCTGGAGGCGTGGCGAATGATTCAGATAGCAAAAGCGTTGAATTTAAAAATAATGCTGGGGTGTATGATCGAAAGTTCCATCGCCATTTCCGCAGCGGCCCATCTGGCCCCTTATGTAGACTGGGCTGACCTGGACGGCAACCTACTGATCAGCAATGACCCCTTCAGCGGCGTTAAGGTGAATAAAGGTAAATTTATATATAATGATAAACCGGGTTTGGGGGTGGAAGGGGAGTTTTGAAGGCTTTAAGAATCTTAAACCACAGAGGTCACAGAGGGGTGCTGAGAAATGGGAATTCAGAAGAGAGATTTGAAAAGGGGCAATACAATATCCTATAAATGGAAACCCGAAGTATTTCTCCGTGTTCTCTGTGGTTTTCTAATCTGCCAGCCTTCAGCTTAAAATCCTCTCGGATCAATGGAAAAACAAGTACCCAATGAAAATAGCGGCAATAGCTCCAGCGGCATCAGCGATGAGTCCGGCAGTGACGGCATAGCGGGTCTTTTTAATGTTGACCGACCCAAAATAAACCGCAATGATATAAAAGGTGGTTTCCGTGGCCCCACGAAAGATGCTGGACAGTCTTCCCACAAAAGAATCGGGGCCATGCACTTTCATGATTTCAAGATTCATCCCACGAGCGGCACTACCACTCAACGGTTTCATAAAAGCAGTGGGTAACGCTTCCACAAAATCGGTGTTGATTCCAAAAACGGAGAGGAGATCCGAAATTACCTTGACAATAAAGTCCAGGGCACCCGCAGCTCGAAACACACCGATGGCCACCAGAATCGCCACCAAATACGGAATGATTTTTACCGCTATCCCAAACCCTTCCTTTGCACCTTCAATAAAAGATTCGTAAATATTTACTTTTTTAAACATGGCCAGGGTGATAAATGCGACGATTACCGAGAAAATGATAAAACTGCTGGCCACATTGGAAATTACGGATATCTGTTCCTGTGGGAGCATGGAAAAAAAGATGATGACTCCAACGATAAACAGGGTCATCCCCCCCAGGTAAGCCAGTACCACCTTATCCAGGAGGTTGATTTTTTGGAAGATCGCAACGGTAATCAATCCGGCCAGGGTGCTAAAAAAAGTAGCCAGAAGAATGGGGATAAACACATCGGTTGGGTTTGCCGCACCCACAACTGAGCGGTCGATTAATATCGTCAGGGGGATTATTGACAGACCGGAAGTGTTGAGCACCAGAAACATGATTTGCGCATTGGAGGCAGTATCCTTCTGTGGATTTAACTCCTGCATTTCTTTCATGGTCTTTAATCCCAGCGGGGTGGCGGCATTATCCAATCCCAGCATATTAGCTGAAAAATTCATAATCATAGAAGCGATGGCCGGATGTTCTCTGGGAATTTCCGGAAACAATCGGGTAAAGAAAGGCCCGATGATCTTACTGAAGAAATGAATGATGCCTCCTTCTTCACCGATCTTCATAATCCCCAGCCAGAAAGCCATCACTCCTGTGAGGTAGATGGAGAGTTCAAAACCGGTTTTCG
>RFIL01000461.1 GCA_003695285.1 Calditrichota bacterium | reverse complement strand
TTGCGGGTTAAATCTGTATCAATCAGACCAGGAGCAATGGCATTCACGGTAACATTATACTTGCCCAATTCCAGGGCTAAAGCGCGGGTTAATCCCACAATACCCGCCTTGGAAGCAGAGTAGTTTGTCTGTCCGGGATTCCCTAACCAGGCTCGGGAAGAAATGTTGATGATCCTTCCCTGTCGATTTTCACGCATAATCCGCGCAGCCTCCCGACACATTAACCAGGTCCCCCTTAAATTTACGCGGATAACCTCATCAAATTCTTCGATGCTCATTTTCCAGATAACATGATCGCGAATGATTCCGGCATTATTGACCAGAACTTTCAATTGAGACGCATAAGGCGATAGAGTCTGGAACAGTTGGGAAACCTGCTTTTCGTCACCAACATCACATTTTATAAAATGGACAAGGTTTTCCCCCAATTGTTGAACCGCCCATAAACCCTGGTTGTCATCAACATCAGCAATGATTACATAAAATTTTTCTTGTACCAGACGGGTTGCAATTGCCAATCCAATTCCTCTCGCACCACCTGTAACAATGGCAATGAGTTGATTTTTGTTAGGCTTCATTGTTTAGCTTTATTTGTTTTTCGAACTCTTGTTTTTGGTTTACCCCCAATGCCCGATCTTGATCCAGAAATAAATAATAGAGATTCTCCTTCTCCGCTTCCCCGTAATGAGATTCCACGGTAATAAAGAATTCATCATCCTCAGCACTGATATGATCCCTCAAGTCGGATAAATACTGCTTAAAAAGTCGGGAAGCGGAGTCAATGTCATTCTTCAGCAAATTATCATCAATCTCTTTTAAATAATTCCGGAACAATTCATGGTGTTCTGTCAGGGCATCAACAAAATTGGTTAACGGAGAGGCGTCCTTTTGAAGAAATTGAAACAGGATATCCTCCTCTTTTTGATGGTGATACTTATCTCCATACATTCGAAAAAAGTTCACGTACCATCTGAGTCTGGATATCCGGTTCGGGGAATTGGAATCGAGAAGGGTCAACACCTGGGCAATAGCTTGTAAAATGATTTGGTGTTCATCATATAACATCTGGATAGCCGGGGAAAAGTTCATGTGCTCTCCTGTATATCTTTTGGTGCATTCCTAATGCGATTACACAGTTATAATAATAGAAAACAAACAGGAGAGATAAATATGACAAAGATCATGTTTTTTACTGATAGTTGTCATTGTTTCTGGTTGACTTTTGCTATTATTTACAAACAAATTGGAAAAAAGGCGAATTAGATAGGTTCTGTAAAGAACGCACCTTTCCCCGCTGGGGTCTATTATTTGAGTTGACAAGTCGTTTTTGGTTCTACAGGTAGTATCCTTCTTTGTTGAGTTTTATCAAAGATTTATTCCCTTAACAGCTAAAATTTTAGGTTCTGGTATGAAATCTTTAGAAGAGATTCTGGAGTATACTTCTCAACTGGCATTTGATCTGGAGTTTCGACACGCTCGTGATTGGAAAGCAGAAGATCCTACCCGGGTGTTGATTGGTTATCTTCCCATTTACTTTCCTCGTGAAATTGTTCATGCGATGAATGGTCTGGCAGTGGGAATCATGGGAGCCGGGGATCGGATTCAGATTATCAAAGGTGATGCATATTATCAGTCTTACATATGTCATATGCCCCGTGGAATAATCGAACTGGCTCTCAATGGAAATCTGGATAATTTTGATGGTTTTATTTTCCCTTCTATTTGTGATGTCATTCGGAATCTCTCCGGGATGTTTCAAATTCTGGGTAAAGGAAAATTCGTCAAATATCTGGATTATCCCCAAAATTTCCTTTCTCATGTGGGTGGGGAATTTTATCGGGCCGAATTGATGCATGTGATCCAGGAGATTGAAAAATTGAATGGGGTAAAATTGTCCCCTGAGAAGTTGAATCAGTCAATTCGCCTGTATAATCGTAATCGCAAACTAATTGAAGAGATTTATACCATTCGGCAGGACTACCCATGGCGTCTCTCTGCAGTGGATTTATATCATCTGTTACGGGCCGGATTAACCCTTCCCGTGGAAATGCATAATGAACTGTTGGAAACTGTGTTGATTCATATTCAGGAGGATATCGGGGAGGAGATGGATAAGATCAAAGTGGTGGTTTCCGGGGCTTTCTGTGAACAACCTCCGGTGGGCTTGATTAAAACCATTGAAATCGCCGGATGCTACATCGTTGATGATGATTTTATGTTGGGTTCCCGCTGGATTGAAGGGGATGTAGATGATACCAGCGACGATCCGGTGGGCGCTCTGGTGGATGCCTACCTGTCCCAAAGCACCTTCTCTTCCGCAGTTTATGATATAGAAAATCCCAAATCCCAACGATTACTTGAGTTGGTCAGGAGACGAAAAGCCGATGGGATAATTTTTGCCGCACCCAGTTTTTGTGATCCCGCTCTGCTGGATCGACCGACCCTGCAGAATGCCTGTGAAGAAGCCGGCATCCGCTATATCAGTTTTCAATATCATGAAAACACCGGCCAATTTAAGGTTATCCAGGAACAAGTAGGCGCCTTCTCGGATTCCATAAAACTGTGGGAAGATATGCCCCTTGAGGCCTCCTGAAAAACTATGATCAGGATAGCCAGGAAAGGACGGATAAAGCAGCTTCAGGAGTCTATCCAATCAACCACTATTTAATTACTTGAGCCTATAAATTGAGGAAAGATTATGGCTGATAAAGATGTCGCGAAAGAGCAGAGCATGGTCATACAAAAGAAAATGCTTGCTCAACGATTTAAAGAATTAAGCACAGCAAAGGAACTGGGCAAAAAAGTAGTGTATACATTTGTCCC
>RFIL01000460.1 GCA_003695285.1 Calditrichota bacterium | reverse complement strand
CTGAGGGAGGAAACCATCTTTAAACGCCGACCTCGTTATTACCTCCCGGTAAAAGGGGATGGTTCATTTCATTTGAAATACCTCTCCCATGGCCGTTATCGCCTTTATGCTCTGGATGATCGAAATAAAGATTACCTCTATACATTGGGGACTGATCGGATCGGCCTCCCTTTTATGGATGTGGAGTTGACAACCACTCACCAGCGGATTGAAAATTTCAACTTTGTGTTGACCACGGAAGATACCCTGGGACCTTCACTCTTTAACGTGAAAGCGTTGCATCATCATCAATTCATTATCGCCTTTAACGAGGAAATAAAAAAGCAAACGACTGCTTCAGTGCAGGTTATCGATAGCACCTCCGGCACACCGTTAGAAGTAAAATGGCTGGAAGTGGATGGTAAGGATCCACGAAGCCTGATAGTATATACGGCTGAGATGAAGGAAACAAAGTATCAGGCAAGGGTAAAGGGAATATCGGATACCTCTGGCAATAGCTTGATTCCACCACTTCTGGAGTTCAATTTTGTCGGTTCTTCACAAAAAGATACCCTCTCCCCGCGGTTGAAAACAATCATCCCTGAAGCTGGTAATCGTTCGGTTGCGTATGATTCACCCATCACCTTTCAGTTTACTGTTCCGGTAGATAGTAATTCTTTACAAAATAACTTCACCCTTATCGCTCCAGACAGCAGTATCGTGAATGGTCATTGGAATTGGTATTCATTGCTTCAGCCAATTTATCAACCGGATGGTTTGTTACAAAAAGGAGCACGATATCAGGTGCATTTAAATCTATCGAAAGTTTTTGATATTTACGGAAGGCCGTACGGCGATTCATTATACCAACATGAATTTAATACCCTGGACTGGTCCTTACTGGGGGAGATTAGTGGTGAGGTTACGGTACAGGATACCAGTTGGAAACAGGTCATTATCTCAGCAGAAGCATTAAAAGGGCAGAAAAAGTATTCTCTCGTTTCAACCATCGATAAACCATTTATCATCCCTTTTTTGCCGGAAGGGCAATACAGGGTGAAAGCAGCGATTGACATCTCAACCAATGGAAGATGGGACCCGGGAAAGAGTATCCCCTTCCGATATTCGGAACCGGTGTTGGTTTTTCCAGATACCGTTTCAGTCAGAAAGCGCTGGACCACAGAGGGGATTGATTTTCAATTCATCTGGTAAATCATGGGGGTGTCATGAAAGAGAAAATACAATTTTTTAAAATGCATGGTGGTGGGAATGACTTTATCCTTATTGATGGGAGAGAATTGAAGGCTCCTTTTGAGAACGAGGTCATCCGTAGATTGTGTGATCGGCATATGGGAATTGGAGCCGATGGGTTAATGATTCTTGGGGAATCTGATAGAGCCGATTTTCGAATCGACTATTTCAATGCCGATGGGTATGCTGCAGGGATGTGCGGGAATGGCGCTCGGTGTGCGGTGATGTTAATGTATAAGGTCTTTGATGCCCCTCGTCAATGTACTTTTGAAATTCAGGGGGAAATATATGAGGCGGAAGTAAAAACAAATGAGATGGTACAGCTCAAGATGCAGCCCTTCCAAATTTTGCATCGTCCGGAAGAGTTGCAGGCCCTGTGTACGGAAGGAATTCAGAAGATGCTCTGGGTGGACAGCGGTGTTCCGCACCTGGTTGTCGAAATCACCTCATCCCTCGACGATCTGGATGTGAATGCGATGGGGGCTGCCTTGCGTTATCATCCAATGTTTGAGCCTCAGGGAACAAATGTGAATTTTATTTCAGTCAAAGAGGAAGGATGGTTACGGGTGCGGGTGTACGAACGAGGCGTAGAGAAAGAGACCCTTTCCTGTGGTACCGGTGCGGTTGCTTGTGCGGTATATGCCAGCCTGCAATTTGGCTGGGAATCTCCCATTATGGTAGAATCGCCCGGAGGAGCATTGGTGGTTGTGTTTGACAGAGATTGGCAGTCGATTTACTTATTAGGGCCGGTGGAATTGGTTTTTGTTGGGGTTGTATTTCCGGAATTTTTTAAGAGTAAAAAGGAAAAACGCTGATGAGTACACGCTCGTTTGGAGTACTGTTTTTTCTCTCCGGTGCCTGTGGATTAATGTACCAAATTTTGTGGGTGCGATTATTTTCCATTTTGCTGGGTAATACCTATCTGGCAATCAGTATCATTGTTTCCGCATTCATGTTTGGTCTCTTTGTTGGATCATGGGCCTCCGGAAAGTTTCTGCTCAAGCCCCAAATTAAACTCCCGGTAAAATTTAATGAACTGCAATGGTATGCCACTCTGGAGATTCTCATCGGGATATATGCTCTCATTCTTCTCTTTGGATTTGGGATCATTGAAAGCGGAGTAGGGTGGTTGTTTTCCGTTCTCCACACCTCAACGGTGCTGCTTTCACTGATGAAAATATTAACCATCCTGATACTACTCTTACCCCCTACAGCGGCAATGGGCGCCACCCTCCCCCTGGTGATTCAGTTTTTCACCCGGCGATATGGAAGGTTTGAATCCCAGATCAGTTTTTTTTACGCCATTAATACCCTTGGAGGAGCTATTGGCATTCTACTGGCCGGTTTTCTGTTGATTGAACTGTTAGGGATACGTTCCTCTATAATGCTGACCGCTTTCTTGAATCTCCTTATTGGTGGTGTCATCTTACTGAAGAGGATATCCGTTCCGGATAACGGCGTATCAACAAGTGCAACTGTGATTTCTACGGAGACAGTGTCAGGGATCTCACAGGCAGAAAAAAGGGGAGATGGGAATCCTTCCCAATTAACCAGAGGGGTCTATCTGGCCACAATGCTTTTATCCGGGGTTGCAGCTCTCTCTTATGAGATGTTATGGACCCGGGGGTTGAAATTTATCATCCTCAACAGCACCTATGGATTTGCTGCCATGTTATTCATCTTTCTCAGCGGCCTGGCCATCGGAGGATTCCTGGCAAAGAAGTTGGTGAGTAGCCGGCGAGTGATGGAATATCGATATGCGTTGTTTCATTTGCTATCTGGTATATATGCTCTGTTGACAATTTATCTGCTCTATGTCTTCCTGTATACGCCTTTTTATCAAAAATATGTCGCCAGCGTCATCTTTGAGAGTGAATACTCCTGGTTGCTGACGGTGCTCATGTTTTTATTGACCAGCGTGATCATTTTTTTACCTCCTACCATTATCATGGGGGTACTTTTTCCCCTGCTAAATGATTTATATTATCAATTTGTCAACCCACGCCCGGGGGGAACCGTCAGCATCATGTACGCTGTCAATACTGTCGGAGCCATTACCGGTGCGTTAATGACCGGTTTCCTTTTGATACCGGAATTGGGGATTAAAAGCAGTATTTATGTGATTGCCGGGATAAATTTTTTGCTGGGAATAATTTTCTTAATGCGCTCGCGGAAGCACCTGATCCCCACTTTGCTGGCAACGGTAATGATAGGATTATTACTCTTCCCCCTCACCATGAAAGGAAAATATTTATACGGAAGACATGAGAAGAAAAAAGATAAAGTGCTTTTTTACAAAGAGGGTTTGATGTCCACCGTTAAAGTGTATGATAGAAATCAAAACCGGTATATGAGCATTGATGGGGTTCGGATTGCCTCAACCGGAATGGGGTTACTGCAAAAGCAAAAATTGCTCGCTCACCTTCCATTTTTTCTTGGGAAAAAGATTCAAAACGTGTTAACCGTTGGTTTGGCCAGTGGTATTACTACCGGAAGTGTGGCGCTGCATCCCGGGGTAGAAAAGATTGATTGTGTGGAATTGATTAAACCGGTATTTGATGCAGCAAAATGGTTTCGGCAATACAATGGAGATATCTGGCAAAACGAAAAAATCCATTTAATGTATGATGATATCTTCTCTTACCTTCGCTACCGGGCTTCTCAATACGATTTGATCATCTCCGATGGGAAGATAGGATCGTTGAACAACACCAATACGGTGCTGCTGTCAAAAGAGTATTATCAACTGTGTCGCGCTCACCTGAATCCCTCCGGTATGTTTATTCAATGGATTCCATTAACCACCCCGCACACCATTTTGAAAAGTCTTTTGCTGACGATGAATCACCAGTTTAACCATGTCTATATTTTTTATTTCTATCCTTCAGATATCCTGATGATAGCGACAGAAAACCCTCTACGGTTTGATGTTGAATATATACAAGAAAAATTTACAAACAAGATGCTTGCTCAGGAGTTAAGACCATTTCATTTGTATGGAGCGACCTCTATTTTAAGTGCTTTTATAGGTGAATATGGAGAATTCTTCGGAAAGGTCGGTATGGTAAATACTCTGGAGCATCCTCGATTAGAATTCTTGTATATGCGCGAGTGGAAAAAAAGTCGTTTAATTGAAGGGGGATATCGGGCACAAAATATGGAATATTTTCAGGTAAACTATGAGCGCCTGGATATGAGCCGCTATTTGAATCCAGCTTCGGGCATGGATGTCTCATGGCTACAAACCGCCAGTAATGATTTTTTTAAATTTGTTATAGTGAACTTTAAGAGAGGAAATTATTTTATTGGGTTGAAACGATATCAGGAATTTAAATTTTCGCTCTACTCAGTTGAGAAAAGTGGGTTAATTCCGATACCTGAGAATTGACAGTGAAAAATACCCGATGTTCCTTTCTCATTCCGTGTGGATGGGGATAAACAATTCAGGAGGTAGTTATGGCAATTTATGCAGTGTTAATGGCTGGTGGAGTGGGAACACGCTTCTGGCCACGAAGCAGAGAGAGTTATCCCAAACAGGTATTAAATATCCTTGATGATGAAACCATGATTCAAAAGACGCGGGGGCGTTTAAAAGGATTGGTCTCCGATGAAAACATTCGTATCGTCACCACCGCTCAACAAAAATCAATCATTCAACAACAACTGCCGACCATCGCAGAGAATAATTACATTCTGGAACCTATGGGAAAAAATACTGCCCCCTGTATTGGATTAGCAGCCCTGCATTTACTGGTAGAAGATCCCGAGGCCGTTATGGTTGTGCTTCCTGCGGATCATCTGATATCCAACACCTCAGAATTTCGGGAAGTTATCCGGATTGCGGTAAGTTTTGTTCAGGAGAATGGTGGGTTAGTTACTCTTGGGATTACCCCAACGGAACCTGCAACCGGGTATGGATATATCCAGGCGGGTGAGGTGGTATCGGAAACCAAGGGGCATAAAATTCATCGGGTGAAGACCTTTGCCGAAAAGCCAAATCTGGAGACGGCACAGCGCTTTTTGCAGAGTGGTGATTTTTACTGGAATAGCGGAATGTTTATCTGGAAGGCCAGCACCATCCTTGATGAAATCGGGGAAAAATTGCCGGATCTCCATGAACGGTTATGGTCCCTCCAGAAATATATCGGCAGCAACCGTTATGAGCAAAAATTAACGGAAGTGTATCAGAGCATCCGCAACATTTCCATCGATGTGGGAGTCATGCAGGAAGCCAGTGAGGTATATGTTATTCCCAGTGAGATGGGCTGGAGTGATGTGGGAAGCTGGGCAACCGTATATCAAATCAGTAAAAAAGATAAAAATCTTCATGCCGGAGAATATGAGGAATTAGTGAGCATTCATTCAAAAGAATGTTACGTGTACTCCCCGGATAAATTGGTTGCTCTGGTAGGGGTAAAAGATCTGGTCATTGTGGATACTGGTGATGCTTTGCTGATCTGCAAAAAATCCGAAGCCCAGTTAGTGAAAGAAACGGTCGATGAACTGAAGCGTCGGGGATTAACCCGTTGGACTTGATCGTTCATACAAACTTCGATGGTTACCTTAGCCTGAAACAGGACATTCACCATGAGGCGTAAAAAGAAGAGAAAACCGGTAGAAGACCCGGAAGAACTGGAACTATTTACCACGCTTTGCTCACTGTTGGAAGCTAAAGGTCTGGAAATTCGGGTGGAAAAAGGAGATTTCCGCGGTGGATTTTGTGTGGTAGAGGGAGAGAAACAAATTGTTTTTATCAACAAAAAGTTTCCCCTTCCCAAACGGATTGAATTTTTGCTGAATGAAATTCAAAAGGGAGAATTACCTACAGTGGATTTTCCGGTTGATTTACAGGACCGCCTGGATGCTTATCGAAGTGATTAATTCTGTAAATAGTTTCAGCCGTTTAAGATTCCTGATTCTAAAGTAAAACGCTACCCTGATTCAGGGTTGTCTATAGGTACCTATCCCCAAACTTCTCATAGCTCATTTTTTTAGCTCCAAAAAACTATTGAGTTTCCCATCCAGAGAAGTCAACCATCTGGTTACAAACCTAACGGATATTCCTGAAAATCAAAAATCATCTCAGTGGGTGACGAATTTGACATAACAATTGTCTTTTACAAGGGTTAGATGAATTTTAATTGAACAAAACTCTTGCATATTTCCTCTCATTAAGTTATAATATCCTGCATCTGGAATTCACAGATTTAGACAGCTTTTCGCTCTTTTAACCGAACATGTGGAGGAGGCTAATGAGGAAACGCTACTGCCTGCCTTATACTCAGATTTCTTCTCATCTTTATCTCTTCAACCTACAGTGTCTGACAACTAACCACTATTTTTATATAGAAAGAACAAATAAAGAAAGTTGTTTTACCGAGGATTATTAGGAAAATTTTTTCCTATTAAAATAGGTAAAAAATATCTTTTGGCTTTGGTAATATCTCGATTTGAGTTTTTCTATTTCTTTGTTTTTTAAAGCTTTTTAAAGTTTTTTTAATCAAATTGGTATGATTATTGTTCAATTAAAAACGCTTCAAAAGGAGGTGATAGTTCCGGTAAAGAGCAGCTTTTGATGTTTACTTATCATCACGGAAGATGGGTCAGTAGCTCATATCAGGATGGAGGTAAGTAGTGTTTTAATCTAATCAGTTCAAGTTTAACCAAACAACATTAGGAGAAGCTATGGTTAGGAGAATATTTACAGGGGTGTTGATTGCGTTGTTTCTGGTGTCCTTAACCAGTCTGCTTTTTGGGGAAGGCGGACGGTTGAAAGGCAAGGTCTCCAATCTCAAATATCGCATTGCTACTCAGCAGGATGAAGAGAATCTGATTTCCAAAATCCACGGTTTGGACGCCACTGTTGTAGAATCTGTTGGAGATACGGCTGGTCAAAGCTGGTATGACTATGCCTGTAATAGCATTATCCGTCCGATGGCGGCAAATTCCACCAACGGAACTCATGTGACTTTCATGAGATTAGGTGGACCGGAGCCTCCCTTCACCCGTTATGTAGCTTACAATTACTGGGATGATGCCTCCGGAATTTTCTTTGGTGATGTGGATGTCGTCACCGATCGTCGTACCGGTTGGGGAACCGTGCTCAATGGAAGTTCCGATGAAGCCTGGGTCTTCCATCATGGTGGTGGTATTGCTGCACAACAGGATGCTGGTGAAGGCTTCTAT
>RFIL01000066.1 GCA_003695285.1 Calditrichota bacterium | reverse complement strand
TGGGCGCCGGCCGGGTTTGCCCGGGGCTTCTGTGTGCTCTCCGATTTTGCCGAAGTGCAATATAAATGTACCGGTATTTACAATCCTGAGGGGGAAGGAAATATTCGGTGGAATGATCCCGATATAGGAATCGAATGGCCGGTTCAAAATCCAATAGTGTCGGCACGAGATGCCGGTGCCCCTTCATTTAAAGAATGGTTAACCCGCCCGGAATCAAATCACTTCCGATATACTTCTCAATGAAAAAGATTCTGGTGGTATTTGGTACCCGCCCGGAAGCCATAAAGTTAGCCCCGGTGATCTGGGAACTGCGGCGCCATCCGGAAGCATTCCATTGTCGACTATGTGTCACTGCCCAACATCGCCAGATGTTAGATCAAGTGCTTACCCTTTTTAATATCCAGCCAGACATTGACTTAAACATTATGACCGATAACCAATCCCTTCCGGATTTGACAGCTCACGTTTTAAAAGAAATCACCCCGGTAATGGAGCAGGAGAGGCCGGATCTGGTTTTGATTCAGGGAGATACGACGACCACCTTTGCCACGGCTTTGGCTGCATATTATCAACATATTCCTGTTGCCCATGTAGAGGCCGGTTTGAGAACCGGGGATAAGTATAACCCTTTTCCGGAAGAGTTGAATCGCAGGTTGTGTTCGGTGATTTGCGAATACCATTTTTGCCCTACCGAGGGAAATCGCCGGCAACTTTTAGCCGAGGGAGTTTCTCAGGAGAACATATTCGTCACCGGCAATACCGTAGTAGATTGTCTTGAAATTATGTTGGAAAAGCTTCGCTCTCTTCCCGAAGAACACTTTACCAGCCGCTTTCCGGATATCCATTTTGATCGACAGATCCTTCTGGTTACCGGCCACCGCCGGGAAAGTTTTGGACACGACTTTGAGAATATTTGCATGGCGATAAGAGAGATTGCCCTGCGGTATCCGCAAGTCGAGATTGTATATCCGGCGCATTTGAATCCCAACGTGCAGAGCTATGTGTATTCATTGCTGGCCGACGTTGAAAATATCCATCTGTTAGAACCGCTGGATTATGCCACATTTATCTGGATGATGAAAAAATCCTTCCTGATCCTTACCGATTCCGGTGGGATTCTTGAAGAAGCCCCTACATTGAAAAAACCGGTGATTATTATGCGGAAAATCACCGAACGCCCGGAGGCGGTGGAAAGTGGATTTGCGATACTGGCCGGCACCACTGTGTTCGGTATTGTAGAGGCAACGGAAAAATTAATGCACGATGTGCGAATGGGAAAACGGCTTAAAAAGAGTAAGAATCCATTTGGAGATGGGAAGGCGGCACAAAGAATTGTGCAAATTTTTAGAGACAAATTACTCTGTTGAACAGCAGTATCAACCCACAGTACCTTGAACTCCATGACGCCCGTTTTTATCTGATGCCCCATTTCATCTATGGTTGGGGGATTTTTTACAAACCACTGTATTCATAAATTAATCCTTTCATGCACTATAAAGTGGTCCAACTCTCAGGGTGGGGCAACTATCCGGTGGTGAAAGCCCGGGTCTATCGCCCTGAACGCCTCCGGGATTTTGCACATATGGGCAAAGAGATTCACTGGATTCCCCGGGGATTGGGACGAAGCTATGGTGATGCCTCTCTAAATCCCCATGGTGGAACTTTATGGATGCGACGCATAAATTGTTTTTTGGATTTTGATCCTGAATCCGGAGTGCTTTATGCGGAAGCAGGGGTGAGTTTTGAAGAAATATTGCGCGTATTCGTACCCCACGGTTGGTTTCTTCCGGTGACACCGGGAACAAAATATGTTACTCTTGGAGGTGCCATCGCAGCAGATATTCATGGAAAAAACCACCATGTGCACGGTTCGCTCTATAACTATATCGAAGCATTGGAACTTATCTTACCCTCGGGGGAGAAAATTTTTTGTTCCAGGAAACAGGACAGGGATATATTTGAAGCCACGATTGGGGGGAATGGACTTACCGGAATAATTCTCGCCGCATATCTCCAACTAATTCCCATTGAAACCTCCTATATTCGACAGGCCGTTTTCAAAACCGCCAATTTGCAAGAAACCCTTCAGATCCTGTCTCAATTGGATCAGGAATATCCTTTTTCGGTGGCCTGGGTTGATGGTTTTTCCCGGGGAAAACGCCTCGGAAGAGCAATAGTCCAATTTGGGCGGTTTGCTAAACAGAACGAATTGGACGGGAGGTGGCGAAATCACCCGTTGCGGATTCACCCTTCACCGACCATCTCTATACCTGCGTATGGAGTTAACCTTCTATTGAACAAGTTGACCGTGCGCGCCTTCAACAATTCCCACTATGCTTTTTGTAAGCCCCGAGAATCCACTGTCCACTACAATGAATTTTTTTATCCCCTGGATTGCATTGCCCACTGGAATCGGTTGTATGGGCGGCGGGGATTTCTGCAATGGCAATGCGTTGTTCCCCCGGATGCCGGAGAAAAAACCTTAACGGCTATCTTCCAATTTTCCCATGAACAGGGATGGTTTCCCTATTTAGCGGTGCTTAAAAGGATGGGGTCTGGAAGGGGCTGGTTAAGCTTTCCTGTGGAGGGTTTTACTCTGGCACTGGATTACCCCAACCGTTCGGGAATAGAAGCGTTCATCTCCAGATTGAATGAACTGGTATTAAACGCCGGTGGAAGGATCTATTTAACCAAAGATGCCGTGTTAACCAAATCGGCGTTTGAACAAATGTATCCGGAATTGGACCGGTGGAAGGGCGTTAAACGCGCTGTAGATCCTAACAATGTATTTGCTTCTTTGCAAGCCCAACGTTTAGGGTTAATAAACTGATGAAAGGAAAAAGCTTTTCCGGTGAAAGCATTATTGCTGGGTTCCACTTCCACGATTGGCCGCGCAGTAGCCCGGGAGTTAGCCCGGGATGGAATCGATTTGGTACTGGCAGGGAGAGATAGTTCCGAACTCCATCGTCAGGCTTCGGATTTGAGCATCAGATACCGGCAGCAGAATGTGTTCTTTGACATCGGTGAGTTCTATCCCCATTTTCAAAAAATTGAAAAAATATTTAATGATCATTCCGATATTGACGAAGTATACTGCTTCATCGGCTACCTGGGTGATCAACAACTGGCTGAAACGGATGCTGAAGAGCGAGAGAAGATATTGCAGGTTAATTATGCAACGAGTGTGCATTTGCTGAGTGAGGCGGCAAATTTTCTGGAACGGAAAAGGCGCGGCAAAATGATAATTTTCGGTTCGGTAGCCGGAGATAGAGGGCGTCGCAGCAATTACTTCTACGGTTCTGCCAAATCCGGATTGCATACCTTTGTTGATGGATTACGAGCCCGGCTATTTTCTAAAAAAATTCATGTGATGCTGGTAAAACCGGGATATGTGGACACTCCCATGACCTGGGGAAAACCGGGAATCTTCTGGGCGGCATCGCCAGAAAAGGTGGCCCGGACAATTCTGCGCAAGAAAGAAAAAGGTAAGCGTGAACTTTATGTTCCCTGGTTTTGGAAACCCATTATGTTGGTGATCAGAATGTTTCCGGAAAGTATATTTATGCGTTTTCCTCTGTAAAAGATTTCTGCGTTTCAATCTATGGATGTGGCGATCACCTTATTTAGTTGATAAATCTTATGAGGTAATCCGGTGGAATTGTATTCAGCTGAAGAGAAGCCTGTGATCAGCAGTTGGTTCGCTCAACTGAAATATTTTTTCATTTCCTTGCGGCCCTACCAATGGAGTAAAAATTTTCTCGTGTTTGCTGCCCTCCTGTTCTCCGGACGTGTTGGGGATTTGCCATCGTTGTTTCATGCGACTGTAGCATTTGGAATATTCTGTTTGGCCTCCGGGGCGGGATATATAATCAACGATATTCTGGACCGTGAAAAAGACCAGTTTCACCCCCGAAAGAAAACCCGACCGATTGCCAGCGGTAGACTATCCATAACAACTGCAATGTGGGGAGCCGGGTTGGCTTATGCAATAGCTGTTCTTGTCTCGGCGGTGATCAGCCCACAGCTATTCTTCGTTGTGCTTGGATATATCATATTGACATTTTCTTATTCGCTAAAATTAAAGCATTTCGCCATTATTGATATTCTGATAGTAGCGATTGGCTTTGTATTGCGGGCTATTGCCGGTGCGGTGGCCATCGCCGTGGATATTTCACCCTGGTTACTGGTATGCACCCTCTTTCTGGCGTTGTTTTTGATAATAGGAAAGCGGCGAAATGAGTTGATTTTACTGGAAGAAAATGCTGTGAATCACCGCAAAAACCTGAGCGAATATAGTATTCACTTTTTTGATCAGGCAATCGCAATTGTAACAGCGGCTACTATAGTTTCTTATGCGTTGTATACCCTGAGTGCAGAGACAATTGCCAAATTTAACACTACCAACCTGATCTATACTCTTCCGTTTGTAGTGGGGGGAATTTTTCGCTACTTACATCTATTGTATCATAAACGTTTGGGCGATGAACCGGAGAGAATCCTGATAACTGACTATGGAATTGTGTTCTCTGTACTTGGGTGGTTGATGCTCGTGTATTGGATAATTTTGTAAAAAATATTTCCTTACATATTCCGTTTTCCTTAATGGATTACTGGAAAAAGATGCTTAATCAAAACATGGGTTCAATAGCTCCTAAACAAGGTAAACACGGTGGTGAAAAAAGACGGTGCAGTTGATCGGAATTAAAACTATCCTGGGGAAAAGCGCTTTATTTAAGTTCTTATTCTTTTCGGTCTATCTGTACATTGCAGGTTCATTAACTTACTGGGCAATGGCGAAATTTAATGTTCAGGAAGATGGTAACCCGGATATGGTGAAGTACATCGCCCTGTATCAGGGTACCCCGATACAGGAAATTCCCAAACCTTTTTGCTATCGAGTGCTGACGCCCTATCTGGCCCGGCTGGTTCCTTTCCCGGAAAAGAACCCCATCAGCGGGTACTTGGATGTTAATAAAGAAAAAATTATTCTGTTTAAGTTTGGGGTAGTTAACGCTCTTGGGGTGGCGGTGGCCGGATATGTTCTCTATTTACTGGCACTCCAGTTCGGGTTTTCTTTGTATGAGAGCATTCTCACTTCTCTGCTCTATTTTGTAAGTTTTCCCACAGTGAATTACACCGTAACTCCTCTCGTTGATGCTCTGGCCCATGCGTTTATTGCCGTAGGGCTATACTGTGTTCTCCGCCAGAAAACATGGATTTTGGCCATGGTATTTGCCCTGGGGATGTTTGCCAAAGAAACGACCATACTGGTTTTCTTGAGTATTCCGTTGCTTTATGGTATCAAGAGGCAAACTCTGATTCTGGCATCCACCTGTGTGCCGGGTCTTATTGGATACGCGGTCTTCCGTTTTCTACTATTTCCTACCGATTATGGATATAACTATCCCTTCTGGGAAACTGTGATCCGAATAGCCCACTTGTTTATTCCCGGAAGCAGAATGTTGTGGAATTTGTATGAGATTATTATTGCCTTTGGCCCCCTGTGGATATTTATGGGTATGGGATTTCTGAAAATAAAAAAAGTGCCTCAACATCCTTTGTTGCGATTAAGTGGTCTTACAGTGGTTCTGATAACGGCCTGTTTGATTATCGGTGAGAATATGGGGCGGATTCTTTTTCTGGGATTTCCGTTTATGATTCCTCTTGCATTCTTGGGATGGAAAAGTGCCTTAAAATATGTGTTAATCGATAAAGAGGCGGTAGCTACTTGAGAATTGAGGTTGATAATCTTCTGTCGTTTTTTCATATCAAAAGGAGCTGGCTGGAAAAAGGAGGTCTGGCACTATTAGATCAATTTTTGTTTTCCGGGGCAAATTTTTTAGT
>RFIL01000459.1 GCA_003695285.1 Calditrichota bacterium | reverse complement strand
AAGCTTCTATAAATTCGTTCCTGTCTCGATAACGTGTCTATAACTGGATTAGCTCATTGAGAGGTCGAAGCTGTAACCAGAGCCGCCTCTCCGGAATAAAACCAACAACGAGTAGCGATTCGTAGCAGAATATAGAGCTGACTGAACAAGAACGCCATCAAAACAGTACTCCAGGTTGACTGGTGGATGCCAGGAGCTAAATACCCATAGATAAACGCCAGTATCAACCAGCTTAAACCGGTGAGCAGATATAGGAGGAGAACTCCCTTCAAATGTTTGGAGATAAATTTGAAAGCAGCGGATATTCCTTTCAGGATGTTTCTATGGTTTTCAAAGACCATCATCACTTTACTGTAATCAACAATGATGTTGACGAGGTAAATCAATCCCCAGAGAAAGGCGTATTTAATAACAGCATATCTATAAATTATCCTTTCATCAGTTGTTTCTCTGGTAAAACTTTTCATCAGATGATTCAGGTAGGGATATAGTTTACCAAGAATTAACCAGTAAATGATGGCGGCAAGGATTCCCAGTACCAGAAAGCGGAAGAAAAATATAGCCCCGCCAGTAAACAGGGATTGTTCTCTGTCCAGAAATAGATTGATGAATCCGGCTGATAAAAAGATCCATAAGAGCCAGTAAAGTGCGAAAAGGTAACTCAACCCGCTCTGAACCTGAAAAAGGTTTCCGGTTAAAAACCGGTCTAAACCATCCCACAATGCCCCTTCTGCAGCAAGGGTGGGATGAAATGTGGAGGCAAGACCACGAGCTGTGGAGGAGAAAGATTTGTACCACAGGTCATCATATCCCTCTACAAGATTAAGGGAAGCCTGACTGTGCCCGAGTGAGGCTTGTATTCTGTCGGCTATGACAAATCCTGGAATTATTACCAGAAGCAAATTGATGAGATAGGCAAGAAAAACCGCTCTTTTGAATTTTAATATCCATCCAAAGCCAGTTCTATATGCCTGCAAAAAGTTCATGGTAATGCCTCTATTTTAACGTTTCTAACTTTATTTTTTGATTAGAAAAATGCGACAAACTCGAGAGCATTCTGCAACCACACCATCCACTTACTTGCCCACTTCCAGGCAGCCAGTTTGTTCTGAGGTTCAGAAACCCAGGTATTGTTGCTGTGATTGATATCCAGAACCAGAATGTTGCGCGGATCGACTTCGACTTTTACTAAGGGAGATGAGGTTCGGTATTGAAATTTTTTCCAGCGGGCTTTTCCATCCCATTGTTCCTGGATGGTGGTACTATCCTCAAAAGTGAATTGTATTTCAATCGGGAATATAGCCTCCCCCCAGCGACGAATATAGACCGTTGAAAGATAGCTCTGGGTGGTGTCCTCATTTAATGCTGAGGGTTCCAGTGAAGAGTAATATTGGAGACTATCCTCTTTCTCATAAAATCCGGATAAGGGCGCAATTTTCTGACTCTGAACACGCCCCACTGCATAGTCAAAGACATTGGCACTGTAGTAGGTTTGGTCAAAAAACCAACTCATATCCTGACCGCTGATTTCATTGACCACCGCAAAAAAATCCTCCGGTTTGGGATGACGGAATTTCCAGCGGTCAAAGTAGGTGGAAAGAATCTTTTGAAAAGTTTCCCATCCCAGATAGTTCTCCAGAGTTCTCAAGGTCATCGCGGGTCTGCCATAGGAGTTGATGCGATACCCGTTCGGGCCATAGCGATAGGATTTGGTGCTCATGGAATCATTTTTGAGCATGGAATAAAATCCGAAATATCCATCGGCTCCATCGGTACGACCAGCCATATTGACACCCTCAAACACGATGGGAATTAATCCCTCAATATATCGTCGTACATATTGTCTGGGTGGGAAAAATTCGGTAAAGATACGGTTCTGGGTATAAGTGTTGAAACCTTCATCTAACCATGCATATTCAAATTCATTATTCCCCACAATGCCATACCAGAATTGATGCCCGGCTTCGTGGATGGTGACACTCTCCGGTTGCCAGCTTGCTGGTGGTGCCCACCAACGGGAGCCTCCGGTAAACAGGGTGGGATATTCCATCCCCCCGGAGCGGGATTGATAGGCTGGATCGATGATGGTGACATGCCCATAGGGATATGGACCAGCCCATAAACCGTAATATTTTAAAGCGGTGGCTGTGGATTGAAAATATCGTTCCTCCTGCCCCTGATGATCGGGCATGAGTAGCAACCGCATTTTTACCGGAGGTAAACCCTCTTCTTTAAACAGCCGATTGAACTCCAGAAAATGTGGCGAAGTCACCCAGGTGAAATCATGTACATCTTCCTGATAAAAATGATGGGTGGTGGTGCCATCTTCATTGTTAACTTTTTCTATTTCCTCACCAGTTGCACCGACAATCCAGCCCTGAGGAACAGTGAGCTTGACATCATATACTCCATAATCCGCATAGAACTCGGTTTGGATGAATTGATGACAATTCCACTGGCCGTTTTCTTCAAAAACCCCGATTTTGGGAAACCACTGGGCCAGAAAGAAGTAGTCATCGAGAGCACCGGTTCGGGCAATCGGTCGCGGAATTTTTGATTCCCATTGGATTTCCACCTGAATCATCTCTCCCGGTTGTATTGCCCGCGGCAGATTCACTTTCAACACTGTTCGATCGTAGGGATTACCATCATCCGGTTGAATGTATTCCATTTTATCGGTGAGTTCCGTTTCCGGAAAATTCCCAAAGCTGAGAATCAGCATTTTCTCGATTTCACAATATCCCCAGGCATCTTCTCCATACTCCGATGGTGTCCGGCTGTTGTACCGCCAGGAACGCAGGAAAGAGCTTTTGTTGTTTCGCCAGGCATTGTAATAGAGATGGAATTGTAACTCCGTGGTCGGATGGGAGGTGGTATTTCGCCAGGTGAGAATTTCTCTCCCATGGAGCAATTTTTTCTCAACATCCAGTTTAACATCCATCTGATAATTGGCAATTCGCTCGCTTAAGGGAGGAACATAATGTGTTGGGGGTTTAGTCTGAGCCAAGACTGAAAACGATTTGAAAAGTATTAATATCCAAATAATGTGAATCCAGAGATAACGCATAGGCCGCTCCCGATTACATTAATTTAAAGTACTGAACATGAGGTGCACGAAGATAATCACTGCGATGGAAATATGCAAATTTCCCTCCATCGGTTGATTCCATCATAGTTTCATTCCCCAATGCTTTCCAGCTCAGGGTGTAAAATGGTTTAGATTCCTGAAAGAGAGCGGGCAGGTGTTCAAAAAATACTTAAATATTGCATTATCCGGGGGATGGGTTTAAATTCAGCCGCTTGGAGGAAGCCCTATGCCCCCTTAGCTCAGGAGGATAGAGCATCGGATTCCTAATCCGGGGGTCGCAGGTTCGAATCCTGCAGGGGGCACCAGTAATAAAGTTGGTTCGCTATTGGATGACGGCAATAGTTTGATGTCCGGTAGCGAAGGAGATAAACCCATTCAAGGAGTGAAACAGGAGACGATTCGTATGTTAAAGGCCAAGAAAAAATTATCTAAAAAAGAACTGAAGCAAGATCAATTTTTACTCCTCACTGCGGAGATTAAGGAATACGTTGAGCAACATTCCAAACAGATAACGGCGGGATTAGTTGCGTTACTCATTATCGTGGTAGCAGTTGTCATGTATAGAAACTCCAAACAACAGGCAGAGCTGGATGCTGCCGCTCGGTTGAGTGATGCTCAGGTTCAGTTCCAGAATGGACAGAAAGATAATGGAATTGCTATTTTAACAGAGATAGTCGATCAATATGAAGGAACCTCCGCTGCCGCTCAGAGCACCTTTTTATTAGCCAAGCTATACTGGCAGGATGAAGATATTGATAATGCACGAATATATTTTAAACGGTTCATAGATGAATATGGGGGTGATGATTTCCTGACGCAAGCGGCACTCGCCGGATATGCGGACTGTCTGGTTTATGAGAAGAATTATGCGGAAGCTGCTAAATACTATGAAAAGGCTGCTAAAATCAATCCTGACTTTCCCCAATCAGTGGATTTCCTGTTCAGTGCTGCGATGGCTTATAAAGATGCCGGTGATACCTTAAAGGCAAGAGAACTCGCTCAGAGGGTCATTAATGAGTTTAATAACCCCAATCTAAAAAATAGAGCCGAGTTATTGCTCGCCAGTCTGGATTAAAACAAACAACGGGAGATTGATTTCGTAATTCCTTTAAAATGGGTTAAAATCTTAGCAATATTATTATTTTTTGCTTATTAAAAAGGTTAAACGGCAATGACTACCGTAAATAGTGATTGCCGTTTTTTATTAACTGTAGTTGTATCTTGGATGAACAGGGATTGATATGCTCATGTTTTTTCTGGTTGTTGTCGGGGTTTTATCTTTAATCTATGGATATATAGGTTGGCGCATCATCCTGCCCCTTTCATTACAGGCTCCATGGAACACTGCACTCTGGATAACTCTCTTTGTGTTTATGGTTCTGCCGTTTATTCCCATGCTTTTGAGGAATAGTGAGGTTAGCCCGACGTTTCTGACAGTTATCTCATGGGTGTCATTTGTTGGACTGGGGTTTTTCTTTTTATTGTTTACCTTTTTAATATTAAAGGATAGTGGCTGGGGGTTGTTTCTGGCTTTTAAAAAGTTGTCCAGCTTTTTTGCCTCCTCAGGCGGTTCCACTTCTTCGATGGGTAGAGAGTTTGATCCGGATAGGAGACTTTTGTTGACGAATATGCTGAATCTTGGAACCCTGGGAATGGTGACGGTTCTGACCGGATATGGAATTTATGAAGCCCGACGGAAACCGGCCATCGTCTCACTGGATGTCCCCATCCCCAACCTTCCAGAGGATTTAAATGGTTTCCGGATCGTTCAGATTACGGATTTACATGTCGGTTTGACGGTACATAAGGATTGGGTGGAAAAAATTGTTGACATTGTCAATTCCCTTGCTGCAGATGTTCTGGTATTTACCGGAGATCTGGCTGATGGTACCGTGGCTCAATTAAAAGAGGATGTT